>JBGTLQ010000309.1:0-6936 GCA_041744075.1 Terrimicrobiaceae bacterium | reverse complement strand
CGCGATCCATCCGGTATTGGACGCTGGTTCCGAAGTCCCCGTAGATGCCCCGGTGGTAAAGATAATAGATCACCGGGATAACGACGTTCTTGGACGTGAGGGTGAATTCATTGTATCCGAAGTCCCGAACGAGTTCAAAACTGGCCAGGATTGCGTCGCGGATTTTCTCCCAATCCTTCTCGAAATTATGGGCGTTGTCGGCGGAGAAGTTCGTCGCCTTAAAACGGATGTCCCTGCTGCAAAGGTAGAGGTAAGCCTTGAAGATTAGATCCTTGGAAATGGAAAAGCCGATGCCTCGCACGCTATCTACCAACGCGTGAATTTCCTTCCTGGCATCCTTGGTTCGCCAGTTCGAGACAGCGATGGACATGATAAGATCCGAGAAATTCAACGGCTGCCCGCCACTGTTAATCCGAATAAAAATGTTCAGCGCCTTGTTGAGGTCCTGCTCCTTCTCAAGGAAATAGTTGATCACCCGGTCGGAGAAGACGACCTCCTGCAAGCGGGCGAGAATCTCAATACTCACAGGCTCCAGCCCTTGGCTTGTAACATACTGATTGAACGTTGCGATGTTCTTGAGATCGAGAATCTTGCCGACACGGAACCATTCCTCCTCGTGGATGTCGGCCTTGGCGGTCTCGGACTCTTTCAAAAACGAAAATTCGAATTCCCGCCCATCCTCCTCGTCGTCGGGATTGAGCTTCCGCTTGACGTTCAAGTAGAGCTGGCGGGTGGGAAGGCACCGCTCGTCATCGTTCCAGTGAAGCCTCTTTTCTTTGTAGGCATAGCTGCCCTTCAGACCGATCCAGAGCGATGTAAGCCGTTGTTGCCCGTCCAGCACCGCAGTGAAGTTGCCCAAGCCGTCAACGGGAGCCTCCTCGTTGTGAACTTGATAAACCTGTCGGAATTTGCGCAGGAACCGGTAAAATTTGTAGGTGGGACCGGGGCCGATCTCGACATTCCAAAAGAGGAAGGAACTGATGGGGTAGCCACGCATCAGCGAATCAAACAGCCATTCGATCTTGTCGGAAGGCCAGACAAATTCCCGCTGAATGGCGGGGAGAAGGTAACGGTTCGCCTCGATGTTATCGATGGCCTCGGCGATGGTGATGGGTGTTTGGAATGACATGGGTTACT
The DNA here is from genome assembly GCA_041744075.1 of Terrimicrobiaceae bacterium. GTDB lineage: Bacteria > Verrucomicrobiota > Verrucomicrobiia > Chthoniobacterales > Terrimicrobiaceae > JAJTZA01. The sequence continues at coordinate 5,799 of JBGTLQ010000309.1, read as the reverse complement.
GGGGCGAAAGGTGAAGGGCTCGTTCGAAGTTGTGACTTACTTGGGTTACCGCTGAAGCGATTGGAACACCCCATTCTTGTGCCAAGACTTCGTAAACTCGGGATACTGATCTAGGGTGTGCTGGTTTTCCATCAATCTTCGCAAATGGACCGTCGCTTTCGACAAGAACGGAGTCCCTCGGAGCCTTGCAAACAAGGGCTTTCCCCTTTTGTGTCGTGATCGCTGACGCGTTTATTGAAACCAAGTGCCCAGCTTTGAAGACTTCATTGAGGAGCGTAGCGGAACCAGTAAACCAATGAAAAACTGCGCTTCGAATTTGGTGACGAGAGAGGGCTTCGAGAACAGCTTCTTCGGCACCGCGACTGTGAATGGTGATGAAGCGTTGGCGGCCGTGCAATGTTCGGAGAATTTCATCGAAGACTCGAGTTTGGATGGATTTCGTGGCGATTCCCGCACGAGAAAAATCCAAGCCGATCTCACCGATGTAGATGGCAGAGTCAGCCAATCGACGAAAATCAGAAAGCTCGCGGATTCCCTGTTGGACACTGAGAGGATGCATTCCAAGTGCGGGAAGAATATTCGCCCCCCTCTGAAGGTGCGACAGCGCAATCTCGTAATGCGACGGAAGGTTAGTGACCGCCACCACCTTCATGGGAATTTGCTGACACTCTTGGACGAGTGCTTCCGGTTCAGGAAACTGATCAACATGACAATGAGTATCTATCAGCATGCCCGAACCTCATTTTTCAGATATGAGGATCCCTTTTTACGTAACCATAAGAGAACCTCTGCGCGCATGCGTTTCACCAAGTCCACATACAAAGGAACGCGTTCTAGCGGGAGCGTCCCATTTCCTAGCAACCCGGCTGCAATCTCTCTATCCGAATGATTTCTGCGAAGAAAAGCAACGAGAGCCAAAAGGTCAGCTCTCGCATCACCCTGAAGATCGCTGATTGACTCAACTGGAATTCCGTAGACTTCATCGTCCATCCCGCGTTTGTGAAGCGACGCCCGCCGAAACAAACAGGGGATACAAATACCGCAACCAAGAGGCCCTTTCCTATTGATCCAGTGTCCACGTCGATTGGCCTTTGCGCACGAACGGGTCAACTTGCTCGCCTTGTTTAAAAGAAGTGGATCTAGGCACTCATCGACCATTTCCCCTTTGGTCTTCAGTTCGTAGGGATTGCCGACTGGATTGAGAATACCCACTGTCGCGAGAATTTGATTAAGACCTCCCAGAAAGTTGGGATGGACTGTTCTTGTGCTGCAAGACCCCCTGCGAGAGGGCGTAAGAGGAAAATTCAGCGCAATGGGACCGTTCTCAGGAATCATCACCGGGGTGCCTTCGCCCAGAATTTCAGCAAAATAACAACCAAGAGCTATAAAGAGGAGAGATCGGCTGCGAAAGTTGGTATCGACACCGCCCGATGAGAGCCCGACTTGCGTCTGAGCCAGTTCGAACCGTCCAGGGAATTTTGCTCGGCAGACATCTCGCAATGCGCGCTGATCCGCGCCTGGCCCGGAGACATGTCGGTCATAATGCCCAACCAAGAGCAATTTTTCATTCTGATTTTCAGCAAGCCAATCTATCGCACCAATAAACGAGTCCAATCCTCCAGAGAATAGGCAGACTGCTTCACCCTTGGGTCGCTTGAACGGGACGCGACGCTTTCTCGCTTTCTTTTGAATCAGGCGTTTCTCCCCGTGCCGGAAGGAAATCTCCCAGAGATCACCGGTGAGAAAACCAACACAGTCAGATAACTCCTCCGCAACGCGTGTCCATGTATTCTCGTGCTCGACGGGAATTTCGATTGCCATGTGCCGGGTCCATTTGTCGTCCTCGGCTTTTCGCGCGACCGCCTTATCGGCTGCGTATATACATGAGGCAATGCAGAGGAAATCTTGTGCCATATCGGGGAGAGCACGTGATATTTTTAAAAGTGAAGCGCCGTTTACGTCGAGATCCACGGCTGTAGCTTGTCCCGAAAAATGAAGTGATAACTTGGCAGTCTCTTTCTTAGCGTCCACCTCCTTCGCAGTCGAAATCGAAATGTCTCTTCTCATGGCTTGGCCTCTCCAAAAATGTCAATTGTGTGCGTGACAATTTCGTCCACGACCGAGGCACCGGCAGGACCGGTCCAATCGATAGATGAAAGCGGACGTGAGGATTCCAAGTTGGAAATCTTGGCGTCGATGAAGTCGCGTATCTGTCCCACCATACTCTCAGCCTTGTCCGCCCCGTGTGTCTCCATCACGCCCTGTGCGCCAACCGTCGTGAAAACTTGAAAGATGTAGTGGCCGAAAAATTCGTGAAGCGCGGTCTCGATGTTCTGTGAGACGCCGGACACGGTCTGAGCAAGCTCTTCAAGTCCCTTCACTCCTTCCGACCAAGCGAGCACCAGTGCCATTACCGCGTCACGCAGCGCGGTCTGCTCAATCAAACTCGATGGACCGCCAAGAAGATCAGCCAGCGCCAGCGCAATCTCGTCAGGGGTTTTATCCGACAAATCTGTCAGTCCTCTCTCAGCGAGCGCTTCGCGAAATCCCTTGGTTTTGACATCTGCTAGAAAGCTGCCAATTCCACGTGCGACGGTTCTCGCCGACCCTCCGATTTGGCGCGTTCCACCCCGGCCACCGCCGCCTGCTCCTTTACTAGAAGTTCCTGATCGGGCACCAATGCCGCCACCACCCTGAGTGAGGGGCGCGCCAAATCCCAACTGGGGGGCTCGCGCCATTTGGTCTACGAACCCACTAACAATGGATGCGGCCTTTTGCGGAGTGACATGACCTTCCCCCCCGATTCGGGTGGAGTCACTTTTAGCTGGTCCCCAATTTGGAGAACCGGAGTAGTTGGTAGAAGTTCCCATGATTTACTTTCCTTTCGGTCTGAGCGCCTTACCGAACCTAGTCTTATCGTCAGCGTATTCCCGGATGATCGTTCGACAGACTTCGCCCAAGGCGTTCTGCTTGCCCGCAAGACTCTGGACATCAATGGCCACCGCAGGTGAAAGATCCGCCTTCGGAATCCTGGCGAGGAGCGCTCGAAACTCCTCGGCGACACTCTCATCGAATGTAGCGATCTCGGTCAGTGCACGGAAGGGTTTCAACTCGCCGGGTGAGCGTTGTGCCTGAAAAATAAGCTGCTGTGTGAGAATCGCTCGATCTTGCGGACTCAGTGTTCGCATTGCAGCAAAACCTGTCTTTTGCCCCATGTCGGAGAGTAATTGTTTCAGAACCGTCCGGACGATGAGTGGAATCATCATTGTCCCACTCATTGTCGAACCCAAGCGATCTCTCGTGACCCACATATAGTCACGCAAATCAACATCAGCCAAAGCCGGAGCCATCAGTATCCAGCGATCCATTGGCGTCCATTCTGCCAAACTTTCCCTTGTAGTTGAGGGGGCGATCTCAGCTTTTCCGTCGGATTTTGATTCTAAGTCGGTGAGTAGTCCAACCAACCCCGTTTGGCCATCCATGTTGGCGAACAGCTTGTCGAACAATTTTGGTGCCGCGTATTCCAACAGCATGAGCTTCACTAAAACCTCATCCTTTACTTCCTCGAGTTTGGCGACTTCCGCCAGTTTCCGCCGCAAAAAGAACGCGTTCAGGAACCGCTTTACCTGACGAGGATTGCCTTGCAGCACATCTGTAATTTGAGATGCAATTCCAGCGCCGATACGCAGTGATTCGGAGAGTTTGGAAGGAACGACCTTATCTTTCAGGATCTCCAGTGCGTTTGTCTGGGTGAATGCGCAATAGCGGTCTTTAGCGCGCTGGCTTCGTGATTCCTCACAGACTTGGCTGTAAAGCGCGGGATCAAGGTGTCGTTTGCAAAAGAGGAGCGTCAGATATGTCTCAATCTCGGATGGAGAGAGACGAGGGAGGCGATACGGAATTTGGATTAGCTTTTCCAAGTAGTCGTCTACCAATCGCTCGCTTGGGTCGGCTTGTCCTTCGGCCAGACTCGATGCCTTCAATGCGTCGCGATACCGCCATGCGACTGCCTGACGGATAATTCGACGATCTGCGCCAATCACAAATGCCGTGTTTGGCACGTTAAGAAACAATTTAATCGCCTCCAGATTCTCGATAATTCGCTCTGGTGAGCACCGATCCAAATCGTCGATCAGAACGACCAAGGTCTTGATGTCGCTCTTCGAAAGCATCTCCGCGAAGTCATCGCGGAATTGGCGAATATCGACGAGTGACTCGTCCATATCCGTGCCAGTCCCTTGTTCGATCGCTTCCTTGACCGCGTCAGGAGCGGAGGCCTTCGCCCCTGATAGGGCTCCGCCCGCAAGCGCTGGAAGCATGGCTGCAAGCCCGATCCCGCCTGTCGCGGCTGCCACGCCGCCCGCGACCGCTCCTGTAAAGAGCATTCGCATCCCACGCATATAGTCAACGCGCCTGAGTAGCCTACAGGCACCATCCTTCAACTTGGGGCCAAACCTCTTGTGGTCGCGCAGCGCCGTCAGAATCGAACTCAAAAGGGCCGCTTTAGCGTCATCGTAGCCTTCAAAAAGCCAACCGTTGAAGTAGAGAATTGCGACGCCCTTATAACGTTCTGACGCACCATCGTTCGTTTCACACTCCTGTTCAAAATCATCTCGAAGCATCTGCATGATGCTGGATTTGCCCCCACCCCAATCGCCATAGACGCCGATGGTTGCGGGAAGCACGGTAGGGTCCATGATGAGTTCACGAATGAGATCCGCATGAACGCGAAATCCGAAGAGGTCATCTGTTGTTTCGTTATCAGACCACATGGTTCAATCCGCCTCCTTCTTGTCGAATCCCGGGATCTTCGCCAGCAGGCCGGGGAATTTCTGGTAGTTGACCTTCACTCCGTCGTCGAGATCGAGTTCAATGCGCTGTTGGGCGAGGGGGAGGACGACTTCTCGCTCCCATTCCTGGCATTCTTTGTGGGCCTTGCGCATCTTGTCGGCTTCTTTGCGGGAGGCGGTTTTCTCGCGGGCGTTGGTTGTCGTGGCCTCGACGTGGGCAAGGTGGTTGATGCGGGCATCCAGTTTGTGGATGAACTCGCGGAGGTATTTGTTGAGGACGGTGTTGACGGTGTCCCGCGTGTAGCGGTGCAGGTAGATGAGTGCTTGGAAGCTTCCGCCGGGGCTGCAGACTAGCCAATAGATCGGGCGTTTCTTGTAGGTCTGCAGGTGGTCCTTGAAGAAGTCGCGGACGAAATATTTCCGTAGGTCTTTCTCCAGAGCTTTTTCCAGCCAGGAGACGTTTGTATCGAGGGTGGCGGCACCCCAGGCGGCTTTGATAAATTCGCGGGTGCGGGCCACGATGTCGTCCTCGAACCACTCGCCATCGAGCACGGGGATGATACCGTCCTCGTCGGGGGTGAAGGTGAGGTCGGTCAGCGGCTTCCCGACTTTTTCGATAAACTCCCGCAGGGAATCGCCGGCGTTCGCGAGGATGAGGCCGGGGTGGTCGATACTGTAGCGGCCCATCATGCAGCCGACTGCATAGGAGAGGAAGGTGGCCATGTCGCGGCGGGCTTCGGCGCGGGCGAGAGTGATTTGCGCTTCGGGCACTGTTGGCTCCAACTCTCCTTCGAGGCCGTAGGCGGCGATGAAGAGCCGGTTGTTCTCCGTCTCCAGCTCCTGCATCCGGCGGATGGCGGCGGTGCTCTGCGCCTCCCAATTCCGCCAGCTCACCTCGAGCGTTGCGCCCTTCAGCTCCGGCCGCAGCAACGGCTGGTCGCGAAAGTCCCAAGAGGTCTCGAAATTGTCCCAGTCGGCACGGGCGAGGGCAACGCATCTTTCGGCAATC
>JBGTLQ010000308.1:0-4326 GCA_041744075.1 Terrimicrobiaceae bacterium | reverse complement strand
CCAACTCCGTTTGCTCGGACTGAAAATCGATCCTGATGCAAACGCCTGCCACGGACGCGAGACTCTTGGAAAAATCAGCCAAAACACTTCCTCCGGGCCTGCGATTTTCGTGATCCCGACAAACGAAGAACTCGTGATTGCCAGACAATCCGCTCACTTGATCCGAACAGAAAAAATCTGATCCACCCGTCCAACGCCATCCCATCACCCGAACTCCCAAGCGAGTTCCCGCCTTTCCATGCATACTCTTTTCCTAGCCCCGGCCGGCAGCGGCGTCGGCCTTACCTCCGTAGCCCTGGGTTTGGTGCGTTCACTCGACTCCCGGGGTGTTCGTTTCTCCTTTTTCAAACCGATTGGACAACCGCACGCCTCTGATTCAGGCCCCGAACGTTCCACGCATTTTGTAAGGGCCACGACCAGCCTTAATCCGTCGGATCCCATCCCGCTCATTGAGGCTGCCCGCATGTTGACCAGCGGCAAAACGGACGAACTCTTTGAAATGATCGTCCGGGAGTTTCATCGCAGCTCCGAAGGCGTGGATGTAGTGATTGTGGAAGGCCTCGTCGCCACCCCGGATTTTCCCCATGTTAGCGATCTCAACACGCATCTCGCCCGCACGCTCAGCGCGGAAGTGATCTTGGTTGCCGCAGATCAGGATAAACTGGATTCCCTGCTCGAAGTGGCAGCCCGACCGTTTGGAGGAATCAGCGACAGCACAATCGTGGGAGCGATCATCAACCGCATCCCGCGCCCGACGGACGGTAGCTCTCACAAAACCGCTTTACTCCAAAGATCCCGCCTTTTTTCTCAGGAAAAATTGAAATTGCTCGGAGCCATCCCGGTGAACCCCGATCTCCAAGCCCCACGGGTGATCGATGTGGCCCGGGCCTTGGGTGCTGAAATCGTGAACGAGGGCGAAATTTTTACCCGACGCGTTCGGAACAGCTCCCTGCTTGCCCGCACCGTTCCCAATATGCTGCATACGTTCAGTCCGGGGGCATTGCTCATGACTCCCGGTGACCGCAGCGATGTGCTCATTGCAGCTGCCATGGCAGCCCTCAACAAAGTGCCTCTCGCCGCCATTCTCCTCACCGGCGATACGCCTGTGGATGAAGGCGTCATGGAATTTTGCAAACCTGGTTTTGCCACCGGTTTACCGCTGCTTCGGGTTCAAAATAACAGCCTGGGAACCGCCGTGGCCCTCATGAATATGAGCCCGGAAATTCCCGCAGATGACATCGAGCGTGTGCAGGCGGTGATGAGTGCATTGGAAGTCGAACTCGACTCCGATTGGCTCGCTGCGCATGCCCAAATCCCGGTGGAAACCCGGATGTCCCCTGCGGCGTTCTATTTTAAGATCACGGAAATGGCGCGCAAAGCCCATCGTGTTGTCGTGCTTCCCGAGGGCGATGAACCTCGCACCGTGCGGGCGGCGGCCCTTTCTGCCGAACGCGGAATCGCCCGCTGCGTGCTGCTCGGTAACCCGGAGAGCATCCTCGCGGTCGCAAAAGCCCAGGAAGTCGTATTGCCCGAAGGCGTCACTATTGTGGATCCGCAGGTCGTTCGCGAAAAATACGTTCCTGCGTTGGTGGAACTTCGCAAACACAAAGGCATCGGCCCCGAGGCGGCCCGTGATCAACTCACGGATAACGTGGTTCTCGGCACGATGATGCTGGCCCTTGGAGAAGTCGATGGACTCGTTTCCGGTGCGGTCCATTCCTCCGCAAACACCATCCGCCCTTCCTTGCAACTCATCAAAACCAAGCCGGGCGCAAACGTGGTGTCGTCCATCTTTTTTATGTGTCTGCCCGATCAGGTGCTGGTTTATGGCGACTGCGCTGTGAACCCCGACCCAAACGCCGAGGAACTCGCCGATATCGCCATCCAAAGTGCTGACTCCGCTGTGCGCTTCGGCATTCCTGCACGGGTCGCCATGATCAGCTATTCCACCGGTGAATCCGGCTCCGGCGTGGATGTGGACAAAGTTCGCGAAGCCACTCGCATCGCAAAAGAAAGGCGCCCCGATCTTCTCATTGATGGCCCGCTGCAATATGACGCGGCGGCCATCGCCGATGTGGCTGCCACCAAAGCACCGGACAGCCCTGTCGCCGGACGCGCCACAGTTTTTATCTTTCCCGATCTCAACACCGGCAACACCACCTACAAGGCGGTGCAGCGCAGCGCGAACGTCGTCAGTGTCGGGCCGATGTTGCAGGGTCTCAGACGCCCTGTGAATGATCTCTCGCGCGGTGCCCTCGTCGAAGATATCCTCTACACCATTGCCATTACCGCCATTCAGGCCGCAGAGGCTTGATTGAGCCCGACAGCACTCTCATTCACATGGACGAAAATAAGAAATCCAAATTTCAAATTGGGCCAGGTCTCACGAAAACACACTCATCAACCATGGATCGTAAAAAATCACCCCAGCTCCTCGTCCCGCTCATCGTCGTTCTTCTCCTCGCGGCGGGTGCCACCGCTTATTTCTCGGGCTGGATTTCATTTCCGACGTCCACCCCCAAACCCGAAGAAACAGAGGTTTCAACCGCCCCTACCCCGACTCCGCCCCCCGAACCGGATTCCGACACTGTGCTTTGGGAAAAAGTGACCGCTGTCGTGGCCGAGGGAGATCGTTCGGCATCCAGAGCGGCGTTGCTGACCTTTATTCGTGAAAACCCGGCACATCCTGAAGTCTGGACAGCAAAACAAACCCTGGGCCAGATCCACAGCGAAATGCTGTTCGGCAGCGATGCCTTCCCTGGAAAAACGCAATATACCGTCGTGCAAGGCGACACGCTTTCCCGTATTTCTGCCCGAGAAAAAACGACGATTGAGTTTCTCATGGTCGCCAACCAACTGCAAAATCCCAACATCGGGATCGGCCAGCAACTTTCTGTGATTCCATCTGATTTCTCAGTCACTATCGACATGCCCAACCGCTGTGTAATGCTGAATCACGGCGAGGAATTTTTCCGTTTTTACCCCATCATCAAAAGCTCCGGAATCCCCGCAGGAGACACGCCTGTCGAAGGCGAAGTCACTCGCAAAATGACATGGGCAGGCACCACACAGGTGCCTCCCGGAAGCCAAAAACACTTGGATGCAGCCCGCTGGATTGGCACCAGCGCTGCCGGCATCACGGTCTATGGTCCGCATCGCGCCCCCGCAATCGACGCCAGCACCAGCCCCGAAGAAACCCCTGCCGCCGTCCCACAAAATCCCCCTCCCGGGCCGCACGTGGAAGTCTCGCAACAGGCCGCCCTGGAAATCAGTGCGCTGGCTGGCTCTGGAAGTCCGGTGGTGTTTATCCCGGCTCCTTAACAGCACGGCAGGTTCCATCCATTTCCCTTTGTGACTTTGTGACTTCGTGACTTCGTGACTTTGTGTGAGACTCCCTGTAAACAAAACAACCCTTCCAGCTTTCGCCGGAAGGGTTGTTTGAGTTTTGGGTCGTGAAACGACTTGGACCGACTTAGTAGTCCATTCCGCCCATGCCGCCCATTCCACCGCCGCCGTGACCGGCTGGAGCGGGTTTGTCTTTCTCTGGGATCTCGGTCACCACAGCTTCGGTGGTGAGGAGCAATCCAGAGATGGAAGCTGCATTTTGCAGGGCGCTGCGGGTGACTTTGGTCGGATCGACGACACCGGCCTTAACAAGGTCGATGTATTCGCCGGTCGCGATGTTGAGTCCCACGTTGCCCTTGTTGCGCTTGACTTCTTGCACGATGAGCGCGCCTTCGAGGCCTGCGTTGTCGGCGAGTTGACGAAGCGGGGCTTCGACAGCACGACGGACGATTTCGGCTCCGACTTTTTCGTCACCTTCGAGTGCGAGATCGTCGAGGACTTTTTGGGCACGGATGAGAGCCACGCCACCGCCGGGGACGATGCCTTCTTCCACCGCTGCGCGTGTGGCGTGAAGGGCGTCTTCGACGCGGGCTTTTTTCTCTTTCATCTCGGTTTCGGTTGCGGCACCGACGTTGATGACAGCAACACCACCGGCGAGTTTCGCGAGGCGCTCTTGGAGCTTCTCACGATCGTAATCGGAAGTGGTTTCTTCGATCTGACGACGGATTTGGTTCACGCGGCCTTGGATATCGGCGTTTGTGCCTTCGCCTTCGACGATGACGGTGTTTTCTTTGTCGATGGAGATGCGCTTGGCTTTACCAAGATCATCCACGGAGATGTTGTCGAGCTTGATACCGAGGTCTTCGGTGATGCAACGACCACCGGTGAGCACAGCAATGTCTTCGAGCATCGCTTTGAGACGGTCGCCAAAGCCAGGGGCTTTCACGGCTGCCAATTGAAGGGTGCCACGCAGTTTGTTCA
>JBGTLQ010000307.1:0-19884 GCA_041744075.1 Terrimicrobiaceae bacterium | reverse complement strand
TCCGCCAAAATTCTGAACCCCAATATCCAAATTGTGGGCAAGTTGTCGCCACCCTTCCGGGAGTGGACCGAGGAGGACGAGCAAGATTTTGCTGAGGCCATCCGGGAGGCGGCTCCGGATTTTGTTTGGGTGGCGCTTGGTGGGGAACGTCAGGAACGCTGGATTAAAAGCAATTTGCACAGGCACACCCGCGGCGTGTTTTTTGCCGTGGGGGATGCCTTTGAATTGCTCGCGGGAGGCCGCCCGTTTGCGCCACCCTGGATGCAACAACGCGGGCTCACATGGCTTTATCGGCTGATGCAGGAACCCCGCCGCCTCTGGCCGCGCTACCTGAAATTTAATTCCCTCTTCGTGTATTACGTGCTTAGAGACGCCTTGCTTGGGTCTCCCATCAAACAGATGCCACGCATCGCCTTCCTTGGCTCACGCGGCGTGCCGGCCCGGTACTCTGGGTTTGAGGTGGTGGTCGAAAATCTTGGAGCCCAGTTGGTCGCACGCGGATACCAAGTGACCGTTTACAACCGCGTCCCGAAATTCACCTCCGGCACATCCTCTTATCTTGGCATGCGGTTGGTGACACTGCCCACGATCCCCACCAAGTCTCTTGATACCATTGTCCACACCGCCCTGAGCGCTTTGCATGCGTTGTTTCAGAGGTATGACATCATTTACCTCTGCGGTGTGGGCAACACGATTGTGGGGGGAGGGCTGAAGGCCATTGGGCATCCGGTGATCCTGAACGTCGATGGTGCGGATTTTCGTCGCTCCAAATGGGGAACTTTCGCCCGACTGTGGCTGAAGGCCAGCGAGACAATTGCCTCGCGCTGCGCAAATTCCATCATCGCCGACAACCAGGAAATCGTCAGACGCTATGAACGCAGTTATGGCGTGAAACCGGAATACATCAGCTACGGCGCCATCATTCGACGTGAAAAAATTTCATGCGGTGAGTTGGAACTCTGGGGCTTGAAACCGCGTGGCTACATTTTAAATGTCTCACGCATCACCCCGGAAAATGAGGCCGACCTGCTCATCGAGGCCTTCACGCAGTGGAAAGGCGATCTGAAACTCGTGATCTGCGGGTCCTCGAATTACGAACGCGCCTTTCAGCGCAAGCTGGAGCGGATGGCCGATGACCGCGTGATTTTTACTGGTGCGCGCTTTGGCGATTCCTATTTGGAGCTGAGTCAAAATGCCGCGTTTTTTGTGATGCCGGCTGCCATTGAGGCCACGCGTTTGGTGTTGCTTGATCAAATGGGCATGGGTTCGACCATTCTCTACAAAGAGGCACCGGCAACCCGTGAAGTGCTTGGAGATGCGGCGGAGAGCTTCCAACCTGCGGATCCGGTCCCGGCGCTGACAGAAAAAATTGCTGAACTGGCAGGAAATCCCGAACGGTGTGCCGAGCTCGGGCGTCTGGCGATTGAACGGGCCGAGCGACTTTTTAGTTGGTCGGAGGTGACCTCCCGCTATGAAAAGCTGTTTGAGGAGATCGGAGTCGAAAAACCGTGAGCGCGCTGCGGGTTTCTATTGTGACCCCCTCCCGGAATCAGGGAGAATATCTTGCCGAATGCCTCACATCAGTGCGGGTAAACCTAGCCCCGATTGAACACATTGTGATCGATGGCGCAAGCACGGACTCGACGAAAGAACTGCTCGCCTCCGCTCACCAAGGTCGATGGATTTCCGAGCCGGACCACGGTCAGACCGATGCCATCAACAAGGGCCTGGCGATGACCTCCGGAGAAATACTTTCTTACCTCTGCGCTGACGATTTTTTTGAGTCGGGGGCATTGGATGCTGTCATAGAAGCCTTTTCGCGAAATCCCAAGGCTGATATCGTCTATGGCGACGGCTATTTTTTGGAAGGAGATTCCGGCTGGAAGCGCCTCAAAAAAGCCGGGGCATATTCTTATGACCGCCTGCGCCGTGGCAACTTCCTCATTCAGCCCTCCGTGTTTTTTCGCAGGCGGGTTTACGAAAAATTTGGCCCTCTCAATGCGAACCTACAGTTCTGCATGGACCATGAATATTGGCTTCGCATCGGAAAAGATTCCAAATGGCATTACCTCGAAAAACCACTGGCGACCTGCCGTCTGCACGCAGATGCCAAAACCTCCAGCCAACTCGCAAAGGCGTGGGATGAGGCTCGGGACATGCAAAAGACCTATGGCATGGTGCTTCGGCCAACTCTGCAAGCCCTCTGGATGCGAATCCTGGGCCAGCATTATTATCTCTTGAAGCGCCGAATCTTTGCCAGTATTGGACGCAAAAAATTAACCCCCCCCATTGAAACCAAAGCTCGCCATTTTTGAACTGCATCATCTGGGTGATGCTGTCATGGCCATCCCCTTCCTGCGCGGGGCCATCACGCTTTATGAACCCGTGGTTTTTTGCTCACCGTCGGTTGGCAACTTTTTGCGGCTCGCCCTCCCGGATCTCAAAACGGAGACCCTGCCGGATTCTTGGTTATCCCGGGTTAACCACATGCGGGGGGCAGCAAAACCGCACGCTTTCGAGGCGGCAGCCTGTGTGTGGCCGGATGTTCGCGCACATTATCTTATGACCCAGACCGGAGCCGTCACGCGAGCAGGGTTCACGGCAGAAGCCAAAAACTTTTATGCTGCCGAAATCCCATGGCGAAGACGCCGCTTGCTGGTCGGACATGTTCTTTCTCGAACAGCAGGCATTTTCCGAGGATCCCCTCTCCTCACCCACCCGCTCCGCAAATTTGACACCAATCAACACCATTCCCAGAGCTGGCGACAATTGGCGGCGGCCTTGGGATTTGAGGTGGATGATCGCCTGCCATGGATTGAGCCAGCAGCATTTTTAAAACCTATTCCTGAGATGGCATTCCCAGACGCTGCACGCCCAATCATTGCCCTTCATGCCGGAGGACGCCTCCCCACCAAACGCTGGCAGGGATATCAAGAAGTGCTGAAATCCTTTTTTGCCCCAGCCAGTGTTCCTGTCCTTATCATTGCACCACCCGGCGAGCCCCACCCCTCCCCTCAAGGTCCCAACCAAGCGGTCCTGCCCACCCCGGACCTCACAACCCTGATGCAAATCGCCTGCCAAGCCGATGCCTTCCTAACCAATGATTCCTTCGCGGCCCACCTGGCCGCTGCCTTTGGCAAACCAGTCGTCACCGTGTTTGGCTCCGGTCAACCTGATTGGTTTGCGCCATTCGGAAATCGCCACCGCGTCGTCATTTCGGACACTTGCCCTCACCACCCCTGCATCGACCGGTGTGTCATGCCGACTTATGTCTGTTTGGAATCGGTCACACAAAACCAGGTGACGAAGGCACTGACGGCTCTTCTTCAGGACATACAAACCAATCCTTGACCCTATGCGCGCAGCCAAATAAAGAACCTGTTGTGTTTGAAAACTCGCGCATCGTCATTCAAAACTCCTTGGTCGCCCAGGCAGTCTGTGTAGCAACCTTCCTTGGCATGTTGACTGGCCTTGCAGTGGCTCAGCCGATCTCAAATTTTTCTTCATGGACGCTTTCCGAGGATCCTCCGAATGCCTTGTTCGGCTCGTCAAGCACAGTGGTCAATGCCACGCTCACTGCGGAAAATGGAACAATCCCTGCAGGGACGGATATCAGTTTCTCAAGCGTCAGTGGCACAACCGTGTTGAACTCTGTAAGCGGCAATTACTTTTCCTCAGCGAGCAGCTTCAGCCTCGCCATTGATTACAATCTCTCAGTGAGCATGCCCGTTGGAATATTCACCAGTGGAATTTTTATTGGTTTCGGAATTGGTGAGGACACGACTGGTATCGACTCCGCTGGCGTCACTCTGGGAGCCGTCAATTTCGGAACCTCGCCAGCATTGGCGCTGGCTGCCACAGCTCGAGTGAATGACGTGACACAGCCCGTGGGCTCAGTCGGGGGCACAGCAGGTTTGGTGGGAACTTTTTTTGTCTCTTATAACCACATCACCGGCGACGTGGTTGTTGGCGCTGCTGACACGGCAAATGCGGCAAGCCCCACTGGAACCCACACATTTCTTGGCATTGCAAACAGTTGGGACGATGAAGACCTTTTGGCCTCCTTTTTCATGCGAAGCGACAATCCTTCGTCCGCACCAGTTTGGACAGGAAACAGCGCCTCAGCCGTGTTCTCAAATTTCCGTGTTCTTGAAGGTGCCGCGATCACCATTCCCGAGCCAACGACTGCGACTCTCCTGCTCATGGGTGGCGTGGGGCTGATGCTTCGTCGACGAGTGGTGAGATCATAAACTTGGAGAGGACTCACCAAGCGACGGACGGCGAGGGACCGCCATCCCTACCACCGAAGGGGCGCTTCGCGCTTGCGCCAGCTTGTTCTCTGGGTAGGGCGCGGCAGTCCCCTGCCCGCCGACTTTTCTTTTGGGCTTCGGATCATTTCCCAAGTTGAAACAACAAGCTCCCCACGCTACATCTGAATGAAATGCAACAATCTGTTGATGAATTGATTCAATCCATGGGGGCCAAGGCGCGTGCGGCCTCGCGTGAGCTTGCGAAGCTTTCCACAGCCGAGCGCAATGCCATCTTGAACGCGATGGCGGATGAACTTGAGGCAGCAGCTCCCGAGATTCTACCAGCGAATGAAGAGGATATCGCAGCTGCCACAAGCGCAGGATTAACCACGGCATCCATTGATCGCCTGCGGCTTGATGAGAAACGCCTTGCAGGCATCGCATCAGCCATCCGGGATGTGTCGAACTTGGAGGATCCGGTGGGAAAAATCATCACCGAATGGGATCGCCCCAATGGCCTTCAGATAAGAAAAATCAGGACACCCATTGGCGTGGTGGGGATCATTTATGAATCCCGTCCCAATGTGACGGCCGATGCAGCGGTCCTGTGTATCAAAACCGGGAACGCCGTCCTCCTCCGCGGAGGCTCGGAATCTCTGCGATCCAATTTGGCCATTGCCACGGCCCTTCAGCGGGGCGGCGAAAAGGCGGGGCTGCCCGCGAATGCCCTTCAGCTTGTGCCAATCACCAACCGGGAGGCCGTTCGTGCGTTGGCGCAGATGGATGAGTTTTTGGATGTTATCGTCCCACGCGGAGGACATGGGCTAATCAAAGCGGTTGTTGAACATGCCCGCATGCCAGTGATTAAGCACTATCATGGAGTTTGTGCCGTTTATGTCCATGACCCCAGCGATATCAAAATGGCGGCGGATATTGCCGTGAATTCCAAGTGTCAGAGACCCGGAGTTTGCAATGCCATGGAAACCCTGCTGGTGCATTCTGGAGTTGCCGCTGAATTTTTCAAAGCAGCGGTTGAGGGCTTTTCCAAATTTGGGGTTGAGATGCGTGCCGATGCCCGTGCCAGGGATTTGCTCGCTCAGCTTGATTACAAGCCACTCCAGGATGTGACCACCGAAGATTGGACCACGGAGTTTCTTGAAATGATCTTGGCCGTAAAAGTGGTTGAATCGATAGATGAGGCCATCGATCACATCAACACGTATGGATCCCATCACAGCGACTCAATCGCCACGACCGACCAAGCGGCCGCCGAAAGGTTCTTGGCGGAAGTGGATTCCGCGGCCGTGTATTGGAATGCTTCGACCCGCTTCACAGATGGTGGAGAATTTGGTTTTGGTGCCGAGATTGGAATCAGCACCGACAAGCTTCATGCCCGTGGTCCGATGGGCCTTGAAGAACTCACGACCTATAAATATTTGGTGCGTGGCACCGGCCAGCTTCGCACATGAAAGCCATGCGTGTGTTTTATGAGGGCCGAGTGCAGGGCGTCGGATTTCGGTGGACGGCAAGGAACCTTGCGAAGGAGTTTGATGTGACCGGCACCGTAAAAAACCTGCCCGATGGTCGCGTGGAATTGGTCGCCGCTGGAGAGGCTGAAGAGGTCAACACGTTCCTTGATGCCATGAGGGACAGTTCCATCGCCGGCCACGTCTCTGCCGAATATCGTGAAGAGTTCGAATTGCAAGAATCGCCTCGAGGGTTTCAAATTGTCCCATGAGTACCCCAGCCGCCAAAATCGACAACCTGACAAAAATTTTCCCCGTGCCTTTGCGCCGACAGAAGGTGGTCGCCGTCAGTGACGTGTCTATCCAAGTTGAGGAAGGGGAAGTGTATGGCCTCCTCGGACCGAACGGTTCAGGCAAAAGCACGATCTTGAAAATCCTGCTCGGCCTTGTGACGCCCACCCGTGGCAAGTGCCGGGTTTTTGGTGAGGACAGTCGCGACTACCGTAGCCATCGCGAGGTCGGGTTTCTTCCTGAAAATCCCTATTTTTATCAATACCTGACAGCCGAAGAAACCCTCCGGTTTTACGGAAAAATCTGCGGCATGGGTGGAAAACCCCTCACGGACCGAATCCTCGAACTCCTTGAGCTGGTGGGCATGCAGGATGCGCGTCATCGCCGTGTGGGTGGATATTCCAAAGGCATGCTTCAACGCATCGGCCTCGCCCAGGCCCTCATTCAAAATCCTCGCTTGTTGGTCCTTGATGAGCCCACCGCAGGTGTGGATCCGGTTGGCTCCCGTGGGATCCGGGACTTGATCATGAACCTCAAACAAATGGGCAAAACCGTGATCCTCACCTCCCACCTTCTTGAGCAAGTGCAAGAGGTCTGTGACCGTGTGGGCATCATGGCCCGCGGAAAGTTGGTGCGCGAGGGCCGCTTGGAGGATCTTGTCACCGTCAAAGGCCAGACCGAATACCGCATCGAGAACGCTTCCCCTGAACTCGAACAAAAAATCAAAGACCTCGCCGCCGCCTCCGGCGCAAAACTTGTCTCCACCCAAATCCCGCGCCTGACCCTTGAGAAAATCTTCCTCGAGGCCACGGAGTGAGAATTACTCTAGGGTGACACCACTCAACAAAGTGAAGAGGGGTTCATTGATGAAAAAATTGGTCTTTCCTATTTTTTGTTTGCGCAAGAATCCAGCATCGGTGAGTTGGTTGAGGTACTTGCTTGCAGTGATGCGCGAGACGCCCAACTCTCGCTCTACAAATTCGATTTTTGTGTAGGGATAGCGGAAGAGATTATTCAACAATTCCTGCCCGTAGATCTTGGGCAACTGCTCACGGATGCTGTGCTTTGTTTGAAGCATGAGATCTCGGAAGGATTTAACAAGCACGATGGCGCTTCGCGATGTCAATGACACACCTCGTAGCATGTATAGACACCACTCCGCCAAGCGGTTTTCATCACGCACCGTTTGCAGCAGATTGTAGTAGTCCGTCTTTGTCGAGGTGATGTAACGGCTGAGGTATAGCACAGGCAGATTCAGCAGCTCATCACGTTGTAGCATAAGAAGATTCAGAATGCGACCTGTCCGCCCGTTTCCATCATAGAATGGATGAATGCTTTCAAACTGATGGTGCACAATCGCCATACGCAGCAAGGGATCGAGGCCGTCCTCGGCATGGATAAAATCGATTAGATTGCCCATAAGCGACGCCACTTCCATCGCATCCTGTGGCGGTTCATAAATGATTTTCCCGGTAGCCTCGTTCTTCAGCACCGTACCCGGCAGCTTCCGCAGGCCTGCTTGGTTCTGTTCCAGCTCAGCCTGCACTGCCAAAACGGTTTCCAGCCGGATCAGCCCGGAATCCCGCACTGCCTCAAACCCCACTCCTAAGGCCGAAGCATAGTGCCGCACCTCATTGGCTGCAGCAGAGACCGCAGAATCTGGCTGTGAGGCGTAAAGCTCATCGTGCGTGGTAATAATGTTTTCAATTTCCGAACTGTCTTTGGCTTCCTGAATGCCCAGTGTATCGAGAAGGATGCCATCGTTCGGCAACGATTCGCACAAACCTTTCAGTTCTGCCAAATAGCGGTGCGCGTCCGTTAAGGCCACCCAAACCTCACGGGTATTGAGCGATGACATATCTTCAATCGGTAGCGGCAAGAGGGTGGACATGTATAGAAAACTGGTATTTCTTAACATATCCCTTAATTCATGTAAAGAAAATCGTAATATCTATACATGAAATCGACGAATGGCCGCAAAGTCGCTCTAATTTTCCACCGCTTATATGGTCGGTGCGGCTAAAATGCCAGATCCATTGGCGACCTTGATTTCCTTGTGGAGTAAACTTTCAGCGAAGGGGCTTACGCCGGAGTCGCTGACGGTTTGTTTTCTGGGCGGCCGGTTTTGTGGCCGTTGCCGCAGGAGACACCGTTGAAGGCATTGACCGTGGAGCCCTCCATGCGGCGGGCGGGTTTGGGGCCAAAGTTAAAGGCGATGTTTTTCCAAGTGTCGCCGGGTTGGGCGCAGAGTCCTAGGGTCGCCGTGGGTTCGTAGCCGCAGTGGACCATGCAATTTTCACAGCGCGAATCACGGGCCACGCCGTCCACGACGCCGTATTTAGACCAATCGGTGTCATCAAGAAGATCGTTGTAGCTGGCGTGATGGGCATCGGTCATCAGATAGCAGGGGCCTTTCCAGCCGCGCACATTGCGCGTGGGAATGGCCCAAGCTGAACAGGTCAGCTCGCGTTTGCCGGCAAGGAAATCGAAGTAAATGGGCGTTCCAAAGAGAGTGTAGCGTTTGCCCCACTCGGTGATGTCTTGGAATTTTTGTTTGGTAGCCTCACGGGTGAGGAAGAAGTTTTCGGGTTCGAGATTCAGGCGCTTGCGCATGTCTTCCTTGGCAGCGTCATAGTCGTAACCCGGAGAAATCGTATGACCGTCAATGCCGAGCCATGAGAGGTAATCGTACATTTGTTCGATTTCCTTCATGTCGGTTTCTTTGTAGATCGTGGTATTGGTCGCGACCTGGTAACCGAGGACCTTGGCCATGCGCATGGCGGCAATGCATTCTTTGAAAACGCCCTCGCGCTCCACAATAAGGTCATGGGTCCGTTCCAACCCATCGAGGTGAACATTCCAATACATCCATGACGATGGGCGGATCGCTGGCTTCGATGAAGGGTTTTCGGACTTGGGATTCTCGATCTCGCGGACTTGGTCGGCGGTGATCAGTTCCTCGGAGAGGAGGACTTGCAGCCAATTGGAAATTTGTGGGCGTTGTGTGGAATCGGTGATCCACTCTTGGGCCAAAAACTCGCGCATTTTTTTGCGCATAAAGACCCCATTGGTGCAGATATAGACGATACGTTTTTGCTGAAGGAGCCCGGCAACCAACTCCTCAATGTGGGGATAGATAAGCGGTTCGCCGCCGCAGATGGAGATCATCGGCGCATTACACTCTTGGGCTGCGGAAAGGCAATCCTCGAGGGGCATCACGTCCTTTAATGACGTGGAATATTCCCGAATTCGCCCGCACCCTGTGCAAGTGAGATTGCAGGTGTGCAGGGGCTCGAGTTGTAGAACGGTGGCGAATTTTTTAACACCTTTCAGTTTCTTGCCAACGATAGTGGCGGCAATCTTGGCGGTGAGTGGCAGTGGAAACCTCATGGATTCTTCCTAGAAGAGCATCCTTCGTGCCGGTGTCAAGCACGGGGGTCGAGAATTGGAATTCAGGGTAGGGGGTGAAATCAGAAAATGAGGGGGCATTGAGGAGTGCCGGCGAGATGCCGGTCCCAGGGGGCTGCCACCCCATGAGCTTCTAATTTTTCCCAATTTCCATTTCATCTTTGCAAGCCGGAGGCTTCGCTGTAAATTTGTCGTCTTATTATGGCAGACTACGATTTGATTGTTGTTGGTGGCGGCCCGGCCGGTTATGTGGGTGCAATTCGGGCAGCCCAGTTGGGCAAAAAAGTGGCAGTGGTGGAACGGGATCGCGCCGGAGGAACCTGCCTGAACTGGGGCTGTATCCCCACCAAATCCCTCTTGAAGAATGCGGAGGTCTTCCAACTCCTTCAACATCATGCCGACGATTTTGGAATCAAGGTCGAGGGCCTGTCTTTTGATTGGTCCAAGGTGGTGTCCCGCAGTCGGAAAGTCGCCGACCGCCTGGCGGGCGGCATTGAGATGCTTTTCAAGAAAAACAAAATTGATTACGTGCGCGGAGAAGCCTCGATTCCAAAAGCCGGGGTTGTGGAAGTCACTGACAAGGAAGGCAAGAAATCCGAAGTCAAAGGGGCAAAAATTTTGGTCGCCACCGGAGTGATCACCCGCGAGATGCCAGGGTTCGCTTTTAATGGAAAATCAGTGATTGGCAGCAAGCAGGCCATGGTTCTTGAAAAGCAGCCCAAAGACATCATCATCATCGGAGCTGGTGCTATCGGCATCGAGTTCGCCTACTTCTTTAATGCCTTTGGAACCAAAGTCACCGTGGTGGAAATGATGCCAAACATCCTCCCTGTGGAAGACACCGAGGTCAGTGTGGCTCTTGAAAAATCGCTTTCGAAACAAGGGATGACCCTGCTGACTGGCACAAAGGTCGAAAAAGCAGAAGCCACGGATAAGGGCGTGAAAATCCAAGTCAGCGGCAAAAAATCTGAAACCTTGGAAGCCGAGGTCGCCTTGGTGGCTATCGGCGTGAGTCCGGTGATCCCGGGCGGCGTGAAGATTGGAACAGACGCCAAAGGCTGGATCACTGTCGATGATAACTACGAAACCAATGTGAAGGGCATATTTGCGGCGGGGGATATCATCGGACCTCCCTGGCTTGCGCATGTCGCAAGCTTTGAGGCCGTTCAGGCCGTTGAAGGAATGTTTGAGGTGTCAAAACCACGAAAAGTCACTGTTTTCCCAGGCTGCACCTATTGCCACCCGCAAGTTGCGAGCGTTGGGTTGACCGAACGGGCCGCCAAGGAAAAGGGCTTGAAATTCAAAATTGGCAAATTCCCATTCCTTGCGAGCGGGAAAGCCCTCGCGGTTGGAGACAGCGAAGGGTTTGTGAAACTGATTATTGGCGAACCCCATGGGGAAATTATCGGGGCTCATATCATCGGCGGAGACGCCACAGAAATGATTGCCGAGCTAGGCTTGGCGATCACACTAGAGGCCACTGCCGATGAAATCATCAGCACGATCCACGCTCATCCAACGCTCATGGAATCCGTCCACGAAGCCGCCCACGCCGCAACCGGCCACGCGATTCATATTTAGCGTTGCCGCATGCTCACCGGCTTGCCGAGGACCTCGGAAAGCACGAGGGCATCTCGAATGCCTTCGTTGGTCGAGAGAAGAGTCCTAAATCGGGAAGGCTTGGCAATTTCAATAACGGCAGGCCCCCTCCGAGACGTTGTCTTATGAGGCTCATGACTTTGATGAACAAAAACCTCCTGCGGTGGCTCTGAGAGGCGCTTGTGGCTGAAATTTCTTTGAACGACCACCGGGGGCGGCGGCGGCTCGCGATAGACGGGTTCAGCCTGAACTGGCTTGGGAAGTGGTGGGGGGGCTTCCTCGACGGGCAGTCCCAACGCTTCCATGAGTTTTCGCATGGATTCATCCGGGCGCTCCTCCTGAGTCTCAAAAGAAGGCTCTGGCACCAATGGCTCCGACGGCTCGCCTTGCTGGGCGGCTCTCTCTAGTCGCCGCTTTTCCTTCATCTGGGCAGAGCGCTGCATCAACCAGTTCACAAGGCTGATCAGGCCAATAATGACCAGAATGACGAGTTGTTCCATGGCTTAGGCCTTGCCTTTTTCCGTGCCTGCAATCGAGTCTCTCATCGAGGTGTCGGCCTCAACATTTTTCATTTTGAGGTAATCCATGATCCCAAGGTTACCATTTCGGAAGGCTTCGGCCATGGCCTGTGGCACTTGGGCCTCGGCCTCCACAACTTTCGCACGCATCTCCTGGGTGCGGGCCTTCATTTCCTGCTCGCTGGCCACAGCGGCCGCACGGCGCATTTCCGCTTTGGCTTGGGCAACAACTTTATCGGCTTCGGCCTGTTCCGCTTGCAGCTTGGCGCCAATGTTGTCAGCGATGTCGATATCGGCAATATCCACAGACAAAATCTCAAAGGCTGTTCCGCTGTCGAGGCCTTTGGCCAGAACGGTTTTGGAAATACGGTCGGGGTTTTCCAAAACGTCCTTGTAGGAAGTGGCGGAGCCGATTGAGGTCACAATGCCCTCACCCACACGGGCGATGATGGTTTCTTCGGTGGCACCACCCACAAAGCGGTCAAGATTGGAACGAACAGTCACCCTGGCACGCACTTTGACCCCAATCCCATCGCGGGCCACGGCATCAATGGTGACTTTGCCAGTCTGAGGATTAG
Organism: Terrimicrobiaceae bacterium; assembly: GCA_041744075.1. Classification (GTDB taxonomy): domain Bacteria; phylum Verrucomicrobiota; class Verrucomicrobiia; order Chthoniobacterales; family Terrimicrobiaceae; genus JAJTZA01. Next base: position 7,774 of record JBGTLQ010000307.1, on the reverse strand, counting down.
GACAATCGATCACCTTGGGGTTGATGCTGGTTCTTACAGCTTCGAGAACGGTTTTGCTTGTGCCTTTGATGGCAAGGTCAATGGCGCAGGCACGATTAAAATCGAGGGTGATTCCCGCTTTGTCGGCTGCAATAAGCGCAAGCACCACATGAGAAACGTTTCCCCCAGAAAGGTAATGTGCTTCCAACAGGTCAGTATCCAAAGCCAATCCCGCTTTCACGGCGGTGATCCGGCTGTCCACAATCAGTCCGACTGGCACCTTTCGCAGACGCATACCAATCAGCTTGGCGAATGGTACAGGCGCATCGGCAATTTTGGCTCTCAACCAGACACCGAAAAAGTTGAGGAGAATGATGACAAGAATCAGCACCAGAACGGCACCGATTCCAAGAGCGACAAGAAGAATAAGAGGACCCATGAGTAATTTTGTGTGAACGCGGAGTATCGCTCAATTGGCGGCTTCGCGCCAGAAAAACCGGAAAATCCTCCACGAGAGCGGAGAGGGGTTTGCTACATCTACCCCAAAAACTGAAAACCTTTCTGCATTTCCTCTTGCATGCCAGTCCCGAAGCGAGTAATGATTCGCCTCTTTTCAAAAAATTATCCGATGGCAGGCTCCAAAAAATCTCCCTCAAAACCCAAGGCTTCCCCCAAGGCCAAAGCCGCGTCCAAAAAAGTGGTTGCATCAGCGAAGACTGTTGCCGCCAAGAAACCCAGCCAGCCAAAGAAATCCAAGGTGACCAAAAAACAAACTCCTGCCGTAAAAGCGGCTTCCAGCAGTCCAAAACCGAAAGTCAAAAAGCCAAGTTCGAAGGCAGAGCCTGCCGCCAAAAAGAAAGTGAAGGCGGTCGAGGCAGAACCCGCCCCTGTAAAAATTTCGGCCAAATCCGCGGCCTTCTTGAAAAAGCAGCGCGAGCGGCTCCTGATTCTCAAAGATACCCTTCTCGACTCCATGAATGGCGTCGCGAGAGACAGCCTGCGTTCGCGGGCCGAAGGCAGTGAGGCCAGTGCTTTTGGCATGCACCAAGCCGATGCAGGCAGCGATGCGTATGACCGTGACTTTGCGCTGAGCCTGCTTTCCATGGAGCAAGACTCGCTTTACGAAATCAATGAGGCCATCAAGCGCATTGATGCCGGAGCCTACGGGGTTTGCGAAATTTCCAACAAACCGATTCCCCACCCCCGTTTGGAAGCCCTTCCTTTCACCCGCTACACCGTGGAGTGCCAGGCAGAACTCGAAAAACGAAATCGCTTTCAAAGCGTGCGCCAACCGGTAACCTCTCTCTTTGGTCTGAATGACGAGGGAGAAGAAGACAGCGAAGAAGACACCTCAGACTCAAAAGACTAAAACATATGGCACAAGAAATCATCACTCTCGAATGCACGGAGGCCCGCGGAGAGGGAAAACCTCCATCCCGCTACGTGACCACCCGCAATAAAAAAAGCCCGCGTACCCCGAACCGGCTCGAAAAGAAAAAATACAACCCGAATCTCAAGCGGCACACCCTCCACCGCGAGATTAAATAACCATGCAGCCCAAAACCGCAAAACGCCGCTCCAACTTCCGTCGTGCCAATCGCACGATGCCACGTCGTCGCACCGACCTCGCCGCCGAGGCCATCGATTACAAAAATCCTGAACTCCTCCGCCGCTTCGTCACAGAAAGCGGAAAGATCTTGCCCCGCCGTGTGACTGGAATGTCAGCCCGCGCCCACCGCAAAATCACCCGTGAGATCAAAAGAGCTCGGTCGGTTTTGTTGATGAAATAATTTCCAATCGCCCCTCGGGGCAATCCGCATGGCCGCGCGGACCAATCAGGCCATCCAGCGCACAGGGCCGGAAATTGCGGGAAGGAACTTCTCTATGATTGAAGTCCGAAGCCTCGTCAAAGCCTTTGGTCAAAAGCTGGCTGTTGACCATATCTCCTTTGATGTGGCGAAAGGTGAAGTGCTTGGGTTTCTTGGCCCCAATGGGGCTGGAAAGTCAACCACCATGCGGGTGATTGCCGGTTACCTTTCTGCAAGTTCGGGTGTGGTGACCGTTGGTGGGAAGGACGTTGAGACTTCCCCACTGGAGGCAAAACAACAGATCGGTTATCTGCCGGAAAATGCCCCGTCCTACGGAGAGATGGACGTGTTGGGATTTCTCCGATTCGCTGGTGAGTTGCGGGGACTGCGGGGGGCGGCCCTCACTCAAGCGGTCAATTCGGCCTTGGAGACCTGCTTTCTCACAAACGTCAGGAATCAAAGCATCGACACGCTCTCGAAAGGGTATCGTCATCGCGTCGGCCTCGCCCAAGCCATCATTCACGATCCGCCGGTGCTCATTCTTGATGAGCCAACCGATGGACTCGACCCCAATCAAAAACATGAAGTTCGTTCGTTGATCCGACGCATGGGCGAAACCAAAGCCATCATATTTTCAACCCACATTCTTGAGGAGGTCGAGGCGACATGCTCGCGCGTGATCATTATCGACAACGGAAAAATTGTGGCATCAGGCACGCCGAGCGAACTGAAATCGCGCGGCAAAAATTCCGGTTGTGTGCTGCTGACATTAGCGCCGGGAGAGCATGGCGGGGTGACCGAAAAACTTCGCGCTCTTCCTGGGGTCGAGAGGGTCGAGGCATTGACCGAGCCCGCCAACACTTTTCGCATCCATCCAAAAACTCCAGCCCATCACCTCTCGCGTTCCGTAGCAGAACTGGTCACCAGCAATCGCTGGACGATGGATTCCTTGTCGGTCGAGGAAGGCCGCCTCGACGATGTCTTTCGACAGATCACCGCATGCCCCGAGGACTCCCAGACATGAGAGCCTGCTGGACGATCACGAAACGCGAATTGGCGGGATTTTTCGGCTCTCCGATTGCCCCAGTGTTTATTATCATTTTCCTGCTAATGGCCGGTTTTTTTACATTCCTTGTGGGAGGATTTTTGACCCGTGGCGAAGCCACCCTCGCCGCCTTGTTTGTTTGGCTGCCGTGGTTGTTTCTCTTTTTGGTGCCTGCCGTGGGAATGCGCATGTGGGCCGAGGAGCGGAGGATGGGAACCTTGGAGTGGTTGATGACGATGCCCGTTTCGCCATGGCAACCCATCCTCGGCAAATTCCTGGCCAGTTGGTTGGTGATTGCTGTGGCGCTGGCCCTTACCTTTCCCTTTGTGATCACCGTGAATTATCTCGGTGATCCTGACAACGGCGTTATTGCGGCAGGTTACCTCGGAAGCTGGTTTCTTGCGGGCGCTTACCTCGCAGTGACGTCACTCACTTCAGCCCTCACTCGGAACCAAGTGGTCAGTTTTATTTTGGCGGTGGCCATCTGCCTTTTTCTTGTGCTCTCCGGCTGGCCGCCGGTGACCGGGTTTCTTTCCCAATTTACAGGACGAGGCGTTGTGGAATTTGTGGCCAGCCTGAGTGTGATGACCCATTTTGAAGCCATCCAGCGCGGAGTTCTTGACACCGGGGATGTGATTTATTTTTTGTCGGTGATTGTCATCGGACTCCTGGGCACCTCCCTGGCCCTCAAAGCACATCGTGCGAAATGAAAACTCCCACCCCATGACGCCGAAACCTTCGCCCATCCTTTGGATCATGGTGGTGGTCGCCGCAATCGTGGCTCTGAACGTGCTTGCCGGAGTTTTCCGTGCGCGGATTGATCTCACCCAAGACAGGGCCTTCACACTTTCGGACGGAACCCGCAGGATGTTATCCCAACTTGAAGACCCTGTGCAGCTTCGGCTTTATGTGTCATCGGGAGATTCTGCCATGCCGCCTTTTTTAAAAACCTATGTGCAGCAAATCGAAGATTTGCTCAAAGAGATGACCCGGGCGTCTGCCGACAAGATCGAGGTCATCAAACTCGCTCCCCGGCCGGACTCGGATGCCGAGGACTCCGCCCGCATGGATGGTATCGAGCCCCACCCTCTCCCCGATGGAAGCAGTTTCTATCTGGGCTTGTCAGCCACACAGCTTGATCAGAAAGTGTCCCTCCCCTACCTCACGCTGGAACGCGAACGACTTTTGGAATACGATATTGCCCGTGCCATCACCCGGGCAACTAATCCTGAGAAACCAAAAGTTGGAATCATGAGTCCCCTGCCTGTGATGGGAAAACCTGGGGTGGCGGGCTTTGGAAGCGAAGCCACCAAACCATGGGCGCTCTTTGAAGAACTTCAAAAAGATTTTGACGTTCAAGAGGTGCCGATGTCCACTTCGGAGATCCCAGAAGATCTGCGAGTGCTGCTTGTGATCCATCCCAAAAAAATCACCGAGGCAACCCAGTTTGCCATGGATCAATTTTTGCTGGCCGGTGGACGGTTGGTTGTGTTTTTGGATCCGTATTGCCTTCTGGATGCAGGCACCACATCCGAGCCCACATCATCCACTCTGACCCAGTTGCTCCCCGCGTGGGGCCTCACGATGTCCTCAGACCAAGTGCTTGCCGATTTGGATTTTGAAGCGCGCTCACGAGAAGGACGTGCCCCCTCACTGTTGGACCTGACCCCTGCTGCATTGAGCCCCACAGATGTCCTAACATCTGGTCTCGACACGTTGCTCCTGGGTTTTGCCGGTGCGTTCACCATTAATAAATACGATGCCCCTGACCTTCAACGAGAGGTTCTCATTCATTCCTCGATAAATTCCGAAATGGTTGACCCAGAGGTTTCACGAACGACACCAGAAAAAATTCGCAGTGGCTTTCAACCTTCCGGCAAAGAATGGCCGATGGCTCTACGGCTGACTGGAAAATTTTTGTCGGCATTTCCTGACGGGCCACCCACAGGTGTGGAGGGGAAATCGCGCGAGTACCTCAATTACTCAACCCAAGATTCTTCTGTGATTCTTGTGGCTGACGCTGACATGCTTTTTGACCAGTTGGCAGTGACTGAGGTGCGTGGCCTTTTTCCCGGCGGCCAAATGTTTGCACCCACGAATGGGAACTTGCTTCTGGCTCAGGGCGCAGTGGAACAGTTGGCAGGGGATGCGGATCTGATCGCAGTCCGAAGCCGGGCGGTAAAAAACCGTCCCTTCACCGTCGTCAAATCTATGCAGGCCCAAGCCGAGCAAAAGTTTCAAGCCACCATCCAAGATTTGGAGAACTCACTTCAGGAAACCCAGGCACGCCTCTCCGCTTTGGAGCTTGGCAACACGGACAGCCAAAACACGACGCTTTCAACTGCACAACAGCAGGAGATTGCAGGGTTTCGGGCCAAAGAAGCTTCCGTAAAAAAGGAACTGAAGGAAACCCGCCGTCAGCTTAGGGCCGAAATCGACGCGCTGGAAATCCAACTCAAATGGCTGAACCTTGCCGCCGTCCCCGCCCTTGTTGCGATTGTCGCAATATTCATAGCCATCCGACGTCATAGAAAGTCCGCCGCCAAATGAAACGCTGGCTGCTTGTGATTCCCATCATCGCAGCGATAACCATCTTTGCGCTACGTCCATCGGCAACAAACACCACGGGCAAGGTTTTCCCAAACTTCCGCCCCGAAGATGTCCGATCCCTCGTGATTGAGGCTCCGGCGAACCACGTCATTCTCACCAGAGGGGACGAAGGGTGGACTGTTCTCGATCGAGACCACTTCCCCGCAGATTCATCACGCATCACCAAAGTCCTTCGCCAAACATGGGATCTCAGCCCCACCCAGGAAATTCAAGCCAAGCCCTCTCAACTTGATCGTTTCCAATTGGCGGACCCCCAAAGCGAAACTCCGCTCAATCATAGGGCAACGAAGGTTTCCTTTCTGGATAAAAACCAAAAGCCATTGGCGGTCTTATTCCTTGGCAAACGCCAAACCCGTGAGGGAAAGGACGGGATGCCAGGAGAGGTTTTTGGAAGGTTTGTGAGGCCCTCCGGCCATGAAGGTTCGGTGTTTCTGACTCGCGACCTCTTCCACGAAGTCCTCCCCTCGCCACTGGCCTGGCTGGATACCGGGTTCCCGAAAATCAATCAGCCCCAATCCTTCACCTTCAAGTCTGCCAACGAAAGCTGGGAGGTTGCTTTGGAAGACGGGCAATGGAAATTGTCTGATGCCAAAAGCCGTGAGATTCTCGATCCCAACAAATTGTATGCCCTGCTCACCCAGTGGGCGGCCCCAACCTTTTTTGATGTGGCGACGGCCTCGCAGGATCCAGATTTTACAAAAAGTGCCCATCTCACAATCCATGACCAAAACGGGGAATCCGTCACTTATGAAATCGGCAAATCCACGGGCTCGTCCACGCCAGTGAAGGTGAATCATGGGAGCTCTGAAAAGCCCGACCGCTGGAAAGATCGTATTTTTTGGGTGGATGCCCAACTGGCGGATGCGATCCCCACAACGCGTGCAGAAATTCTTACCGCTGTTCCCCCGACACCAGTGTCCAAGGATTCTCCCTGATCAGGTTGCAAGAATCAGCTATCTATCTCCTTACGCTACGGCGCGTAAATAAAAACAGGTCGGCAGACCTGACGGGTTGTGATCGGCAACCCAAAACTCCGTAAAGTGGCATCAATTTCCTCCAAGTCGCCTTCGGACAATACTTCCCGATCCCATGTTGTCCGGACTTGAACGGAAATCCCGGATGCAGAAACCATTTTCAGGCTTCTCAGAATGCCAGAGGCCGAATTACGGATTCCCGTCACTCGGTCATAGCGCTCATCCAGCGGAGCTTTCACATCCATCCCGATCCAGTCCAAATCTGGCAGGCAGTGCTTCAGCCGTTCCGGATACATCCCTGCGGTGTGGAGCCCAACAGCAAAACCCAGGCGTTTTGTTTCTTGAAGCGCTGAAGGCAGGGCTCGTTGCGCGAGCGGCTCACCTCCGCTGAAAACGACAGCTTCTAAAAATCCCACTCGCGCACTCAAAAACTCATGCGTGGATGTCCAAGTGATTGCTCCTCGACGCAGGAAGCTTTGGAGGTGGGCATTGTGGCAATATCGGCAATTCCAAGCACAGCCCTGACAAAATATCACCGCCGCCAGCTTCCCAGGATAATCGACTGTTGTCAGTGGCTCCAGACCGCCAATAGACAAATCCTTAGCCGGGATGTGATTTACAGTATTTGAACCAAGGGGAACGGGCGTCCCGCCCGTTAGCTTTTTGCTAATCGGGACGCAGCCGATATTCTCACGGGCGGGACGCCCATGCCCCCTGGTCTGCGGGTCACCCAATTCTTATCTCACCCCCATGCGTGACACAGGATCGTGTCGGATCACCAGAGGAGCAGTTACCACTGATTCTGCGTAAAACGCCCGCTCGCGGTGTTCACTTTGTTTTCCGGCATTAAATTGTGAGACCGGACGATGGTAGCCCATCACCCGTGTCCAGACTTCGCAACGTTGACGCTCATGTTCTTCAAGTTCGATTTTTTGTTTCATAAGGAATGCTAAGCTGCCGCCTTCTTCTTTTCAGCGAGGCATGCTTCATCACATAGCGGGCAGAACGGATGTTCACCGGCCAGGTAGCCATGCACGGGACATATCGAAAAGGTGGGCGTGACCGTGAGATATGGAATTCGAAAGCGAGTGAGTGTTCGCCGCACAAGTTCCCGGCAGGCGGCAGCGCTGGAGATTCGCTCTGGCATGTAGAGGTGAAAGACGGTGCCTCCCGTGTACTTTCGTTGGAGGTCCTCCTGGTTCATCAAGGCCACAAAGGGATCATTGGTGAAGCCTACGGGGAGTTGGGAGGAGTTGGTGTAATAGGGGGCATTGCTGGTGCCGGCTTGCAAAATCCCGGGAAAGCGCTGCCGATCCGTTCTGGCAAATCGGTAGGTGGCCCCTTCGGCGGGAGAAGCT
>JBGTLQ010000306.1:0-2963 GCA_041744075.1 Terrimicrobiaceae bacterium | reverse complement strand
CAACCCTCAGTCGCTAAAGCTCCCTCGGGCGAGTGATGCGCGACGGCAATCAAAAAATGAAGAACATTCTTATTTGGAGTTTTAGCACCCTATGCGGAGCTCTCATTGCCTATTTTATTGGTTGTGTGTTTGTATTTGGAGTGATTGAGCGCTCAAGTAATGGCATGTTTGGAGGAACCCATTTTGTTATCGCCGCATTTTTAACGATACCCGCATATTTGATTTTTACATTCGTCTTATCGGTAGGCGTCTCAGAAAAGTATGTTTGGAGACAAAATCCAATCCATTCATTGTGGCTTCAGCCGACTCAGTGCTTATTGGTCCTTTTATCCTTTTATGCGGTCACGCGCCTAATATTAAAATGAGGAAAATTCCGAACAAGGCGCATGCATTCAACATTCAGTCGCTGAGCTCCTTCGGCGAGTGATGCGCAACGCAAAAATATGCCTCGCGTGGTGTGGCACAGTAAGACTACATTCGGTCATGCCAGTCAAAGAATCATACGTCCGAGCCAGGGTGGACGACCGCCTCAAACGGGAATCAGAAGTGATTCTGCATGAGCTTGGGTTGACTACAAGCGATGCCATTAGAATATTCCTACACCAAGTGCGTCGACACAAAGGACTCCCATTTGATCTTCGCCTGAATGATGATAATTCAGATATCCTGCTGCCTGCTGCCATTCGTCAATCCGCCCTGAATGACGTGAATGACGACTGAGCCAGGGCAAATATACTTGGTCGATCTTGGTTTGGCTGCCAAGACGCGGCCCATGCTGGTTGTTTCCAGGCGCGATGATGACGCACCGCGAGCGCTTGCCGTCTGTGCTCCCATTACAACTTCCAGTCGCGACAGCGCGTATCTCGGTTTAGGGGCGCTTGGTCTTGTGTCACTTGCAGGGCTCGTAGCCGGGCCGGCGGACAACCGGGTAGTGTTTGCAGCAGGTGTCGCCGCTTGCTTGCTTTATCTGCCATTAGGGTGGGTGCTCGACGGCCCCGTGAGTCTTGCTGGAGCCACGGATCGAATAAAAAAAGAAGGGGCTGCTGATTTTGTGGCACAGCTGCGGGATGAGGCTAATTCTATTGATCAAGACGGGATAATGCAGCGTGAAAACTTGCCGACGAGCTTTCAAGCGTTGGGTGGTTTGTCCGCAGGTGTGCATGGCTCCACGGAGGCTGTGTCTTTCGTCCGAATTGCCACAAGTGGCGGTCATCTTCCAACTTTCTGGATTATTGTCCCCTCAGGAGTGGACCATGCACTGCCTGAAAAAGCCTTTTTATTCCGCGTCCATGAGGGGCTTTATCGACAGACGGGGCACTACTGAGGAGACTCTGGGATAGGCTACACCGCGCGGCAGTGGATTTCGCCGATCCGCAAGGCGCGAGGAGGGCGCATCCCCGCAGCGGGCTGTAACCGACGAGCAACACAGCGGATCGGCGAAAGACGCGCCGCCCTTCGGGTTGCGCCTGTGGGGGCCGGGGGCGGCGTTGCTCCTCAGTCACGTGTCGCAACGGACACGCTCCTTCGTCGCGCCTTGCCCGCAGCCCCCACAGACGCAACGCGGTGTAGCCTATCCCAGAGTCTCCTCAGTAAGGACCGCCAAGAGAAAAACGCATCACCTCCGGGCTCCCCATGAACGAGAGAACGCCATCAAGATCGTCTCTTATGAACCACCGTAAAACGGTTCTATCTGTTTCTATTGCTGTCATGTTTTGCAGGGATATGGAGGTGAGGGTTTATTCTGCCGGTGCTTTGTTCGGCAGCCATCCCTTCTCACGGGCTGCTTCCATAATTTTTAGGGCATAGGTCCAAAGATCTTCAGATCCGTCTTTGATTCTTTGATTCCGCGCGAACACCTGTTCGTAGGAAACTTGGTTCTCAATCCATGATCGCCCTTCGGCATGCAGATTTTGAATCAATGGCAGTAATCGGTCCAGCGCGTTGGCAAACAACGCTTCTTTGGTGCTGGCAAGTTCGAATTCGTGCCAAAGATCAAAGTAGGATTGCGCCTGCGGATTCGGCAGAATTCCGAAAATTCGCTTCGCCGCTAAGACTTCCTTTTCGTATTTGCCGCTCTGATCAGCATAACAAAATGTGTCCCCAGCATCAATTTCCACAATGTCATGCAGCAAAGCCATCTGGATGATTCGTGGCACATCCAATTCGGGATCAGCAAGCGGAGCGAGCGTCATCGCCGCCATGGCCAGGCTCCAGCTGTGTTCTGCTGAGTTTTCCTTGCGGTTCAAACCGATGGGATAACTCCGCCTCTCGACAGCTTTGAGCTTTTCCAGTTCATTGAGAAAATCGATTCCTTGGTCTAACATTTCTATTCCTTGGGAAAAAAGCGAAATGACATGCCTTCTTTGGGTTTTCTGCAAAAAATCTGAGCAATGCTAGGGTTAATATTGACCGTGGCAAAGGTTTTCTTTTCGACAGAAAACTCAGAAGAGATCAGTGGGCGGGCAAGGGACTGCCCGGCCCTACCACAGGCAAGGACGAGCCGGCTCGATATTGACGTGTGTGGGTTGAGGGTCGAGGCATAATGCACAGATTATCAGGACGCGAAGTTTTTCAGGACCAGTTCGCGCTGATGCTCAGAAATATGTTCTCTTGGGGACGGCAATGTTCCCCTAACACCTGTCTCGTGAAATCTTTTGCTTTTATAAAGGGCGATGGCAGCCAGGTTAAAATCTCCAACATCGAGCAAAATCTTTTTGTGCTGCTGCTGTGTAGCCCGATTGATAACGGCATCAACCAGGGTGCTTCCGATCCCTTGTCCTCTGTATTGCGCATCCACCCACATTGCATAGAGTCCTGCGTGATCGCCGTAGGGCGCGCATGAGATCAAACCTATCGGAGCTTCGGAATCAAGGAAAGCGGCGAAAGTCGCGCGATCCTTCTTTTGCAGGCGGTTTTTCCATTCCTCGTTGGTGAATGCTAATTCTCTATTGAGGGTGGATCCG
>JBGTLQ010000305.1:0-1938 GCA_041744075.1 Terrimicrobiaceae bacterium | reverse complement strand
CCACAGGATCACTGGTTCTCTCTGGGGCGTTTGTTGCTTCCATCACAAAACGGGGCTGTGTTGGCTTCATGGAGCGGGTCCATGTTTGAGTATCTCATGCCCATGCTGGTCATGCCCACGTATAAGGATACTCTCCTTGCTCAAACTTGCAGTAGCGTTGTGCAGCGACAAATTGAGTATGGTGCCGCTCAAAAAGTTCCCTGGGGGATTTCGGAATCAGGCTATTATCGGGTCGATCCGTCCATGAACTATCAATATCGTGCCTTCGGTGTGCCGGGGTTGGGATTGAAGCGGAGGCTGGGTGAAGATTTGGTGATCGCTCCCTATGCCAGCGCCATGGCCTTGATGGTGGCCCCGATGCAATCCTGCCGGAATCTTGAGCTTCTGGTTGCTGATGGAAAAAGTGGAATTTACGGGCTCTACGAGGCGATTGATTATACATCGGCCCGTCTTCCCAGAGGGAAAACGGAGGAATTGATCAAATCCTTCATGGCGCATCATCAGGGCATGACCTTCCTATCCTTGAACCACGCCTTGCTCGGACGCCCCATGGTGGAGCGGTTCCTTTCCTTGCCTTCTTTCAAGGCCTCCGCGCTTCTGCTACAGGAACGGATTCCTGTGACGGGAACTGAACTGTTTCAAGAACACGAAACACGGCGCAAACCTGCTGTGCAACAATCGGAAGCGACCCGCACTTACGCTTCTGCACAGTCGTCCTCGCCAGAGGTACATTTGATGTCCAATGGGCGCTATCATCTGATGGTTACCCATGCCGGTGGCGGCTACAGCCGGTGGCGGAATTTGGCCCTGACGAGGTGGAAGAGTGACAGCACCCGCGATGCGTGGGGTTCGTTTGTGTATGCGCGTGACAAGGATTCCGGCAAGGTTTTCTCGACCAGCCACCAGCCTGTTTGCCTGGTATCGGAGCGGGGTGAGGCGATCTTTAGTCAGGGACGAGCCGAGTTTCGCGAAGTGCACGATGAATTGGAGGTTCACACGGAAATTTGCGTTTCTCAGGAGGACGATATTGAAATCAGACGTTTGACACTCACCAATCGCAGCGCACACCGGCGCACGATTGAGCTAACATCCTATGCGGAAGTGGTGCTAGCACCGCCGGAGGCCGACGCGGCTCATCCTGCGTTCAGTAAACTATTTATTCAGACAGAGTATGAGCCGAATCACCATGCCATTCTTTGCCATCGCAGGGCTCGATCCAGCGAGGAAACGCCACCCTGGTTGCTCCATATGGTCGTGGCAGGCAATGGCGTGATCCATGATGTCAGTTGCGAAACGGATCGGGATCGATTTATTGGGCGGGGGAAAACCATTCGCCAACCTGCCGCACTTCAGGGTTCATCGTCGCCACTGTCCGGAACGGTGGGCTCGGTTCTGGATCCGATTGTTTCCCTGCGTTGTGTTGTGGTGTTGGAATCGCATGAGAGTTGCCGGGTGGACTTTCTTCTGGGCGTTGCCGAATCGCGGGACGGCATTGTAAGTCTGATGCAAAAATACGGGCATCCGAGGATGTCAGACCGCGGTCTGGAACTGGCATGGACTAACAGTCACGTCACCTTGCGCAGTCTTAATATTCCAGAAACCGAGGCACAACTTTTTGCGCAACTTGCCGGGGACTTGCTGTATCCAAACCCGATGTTTAGGGCTGCGTCGTCGGTTTTGTTGAGCAATAAAAGGGGGCAGAGTGGGTTGTGGACTCATGGGATCTCAGGGGATCTGCCGATGGTGCTGTTGCGACTTTCGGATTATACCAAGTCGCCTTTGTTGAAGCAAATTCTGCAGGCGCAGAGCTATTGGAGAGCCAAAGGATTGATTGTGGATCTCGTGATTATTAGCAAGGAAGATCAGGGGTATCGTCAGCCATTGCAGGATGAAATTCAAAGTGTGGTCAGCGCGGGAGGGGAGGGGGATTGGATGGAT
>JBGTLQ010000304.1:0-2228 GCA_041744075.1 Terrimicrobiaceae bacterium | reverse complement strand
CAACCCTCTCTCTATCTGCCTCGCAGCAGGTGGAACCCGATAAAACCTTGGCACCCTACTTTCACGTGGGAGGCGGGGAAACGGATCTTTCTTCATTTCCATTAAAGTCCACCGAGGTGGATGTGGTGATCTCCGGAGTCGTGGCCGAGGTGACGGTGCGTCAGCTTTATCAAAACACCGGGGCGCGACCGATTGAGGGCTTGTATGTGTTTCCTGCATCAACCCGGGCGGCTGTGCATGCCATGGAAATGCGGATCGGAGATCGTGTCACTCGTGCTAAAATTCAGGAGCGTCAAGAGGCCAAGCAAACTTACGAAACGGCCAAGGCAGAAGGGAAAACGGCTTCGCTCCTGGAGCAACAACGCCCCAATGTCTTTCAAATGCAGGTCGGCAATCTGATGCCGAATGATGAAATTGAAGTAACGCTTAAATACACCGAACTGTTAATACCGGAGTCGGCCATTTACCAATTTGTTTTCCCGACGGTTGTGGGTCCCCGATACAGCAACGAACCCGCAAACGCCGCGCCCGAAACGAGCCAATTTGTAGCAAACCCCTATCTCCTGCCCGAAACGCCCTCGCCTTCCACGTTTAATATTCGCGTGGAACTTAACGCCGGCATGCCGCTGCAAGAGGTCAACGTTTCATCGCATCGTTGCCAGATTGATTTTTCCGGCCCTGAAAGCGCCACCATCCGTCTGGACCAGGCCGACACCCCGGGTAATAATCGGGATTATATCCTCAGCTATCGTCTGGCTGGAGGAAGCATCGCGAATGGTTTGCTGCTAAACCGCGGTGAAGAGGAAAACCATTTTCTCCTGATGCTCCAAGCACCGCTCAGGCCGAATCCATCCATAATTCCCCCGCGCGAGTATGTGTTCCTTGTGGATGTGTCAGGTTCGATGAACGGATTTCCTTTGCAGACCACGAAAACCCTGATGCAAAATCTGCTGAGTTCGTTGAGGGAAGAAGATCTTTTCAATGTGGTTTTGTTTGAGAGCGATGCTTCTCTTTTTTCCGAGGCCTCCGTGTCGGCCACGCCCTCGAACATCCAAGCAGCAACAGCACTGTTGGAACGTCATTCCGGCGGTGGTGGCACCGAGCTCATGAAAGGGATACAAAAAGTTCTCGCGCTACCGACCAACGAAGGAGTCTCCCGCTCCATGATTGTGATCACTGACGGCTATATTTCTTTTGAAACTGCCGTGTTCGACTTAATTCGTTCGGAGCTAAAAAATGCAAATCTCTTCGCGTTTGGCATTGGCTCCAGCGTGAACCGGTTTCTGATCGAAGGCATGGCGCACGCAGGTCAGGGCGAACCCTTTATCGTCACTCAACCTTCGGAGGCCCGCGCTGAGGCTGAACGGCTTCGCAAGTATGTTTCGAGCCCCGTATTAACGGATATTAAAATCACAAGCGAGGGTTTTGAGATGATAGACTTGGAACCCGCAGAGCTTCCCGATTTGCTTGCCGATCGGCCCATCCTTTTGCGTGGAAAATGGCTGGGGGAAGCCAGCGGAACCATCCGAATCTCTGGGATCACCGGCGAGGCTCCTTATCAGGAAAAAATTGACGTTGCGGAAGCCGCGAAGCAATTAGACAACCCGGCGCTCCCAATCCTGTGGGCCAGGGAAAGAATTCGGATGCTTTCGGATTATCAAGGCTTGTCAGACCTTGATGAAAGGCGCTTGGAGGTGATCAACCTGGGGCTGACTTACAATTTGCTCACCGCTTACACCTCATTTGTGGCAGTGGACGAAGTGATTAGAAATCCGGGTGGAGGCATGGACGCAGTGAAACAGCCGCTGCCGCTGCCGCAAGGGGTGAGCCACCTTGCCGTGGGGCAGCAAGTGCCGGTGACCCCCGAACCGTCAACCTGGATGATGATCATCGCGCTGGGAGTCATTGTGGCCTTCACTTTGTATCGCAGAAGGAGGGCGCAGTGATCTCGCGGCTGCGAACACCCGCATTTAGGATTCGGCTGTGGATTCTTTGTGGATGCGGCCTGGTATTCTGGCCGGTGCTGATCTGGTATTGCAGCCGCATGGTGGATGGCTCCGACGAGCCTCTGGGCCTGGCGGCTTTGGTGCTGGCGTCCGGCCTGATTCTGCTGGATCCATCCATGCCACCTTGGAAGGAAAAGGGACGTCTCGTCGTCACGGCGATTTTGTTAGGGTTCTATATCATTTCCCAAGGCACGCTTCCGCCCTTGGTCCGCGCGATCCTCG
>JBGTLQ010000303.1:0-3354 GCA_041744075.1 Terrimicrobiaceae bacterium | reverse complement strand
CTTGGTCGGATTGCGGAATGGATGTTTCTCACCAAATACATGGCGAGTTTCTTACGTTCCCGGGGCCAAGCTTTGAAGGAACTTGCGGAGTCACAAGATTGGCAACACTTCCTACCAGACACGGCAGAACAACCCACGGATGGCAAACACCACTAGCCCCTCTGCTTTTGATGTTTCCTCTTAATTCAACCTCAACTTTGCGACCCACGTTGGCTCCCGCTAGTGGGGTCGCCATCGTTTAAACGTTGTGCCAAAAAATGAGCGCTACTCTCCAACGCGATCAAGCGAGCGCACTCGCGAAGTCGAATCCGAAGCAGGCGCTCGCCAAAGCGAAGTCAGTTTCGGAACCTTGGTTTCGTGCTCAGGCTTTATCGTGGGTGTCTCGATTCACTGACGCCGATCCCTTGCCAATTGCAAAGATGGCGGCCAAGGCGGCTTCAGAGTGTGACGACGAATACAAGAGATCGGCCGTACGGGCTTGGGAGATCGCTGCTCTTGCCGAACGGAACCTTGAAGCAAATGCGAGGAAGGCATTGAAGGCAGCGGTCAGGGTGGCGGAGAGCGTCCATCCCATGTCGTCGCGGAGCGAAGCCTTGCTTTTGCTATTTCAGGCCGCTTATTCAATCAGTCGGGAGGATGCTGCTTTTGTTCTCGGACGATTGGATGCTTCATGTCGCGAAGCGGAGCATTGGCGCTGTCGGCGATCACGACGAGACGCTCATAAGATGATGGAAGATGGCGTTGCCCCGAGGCCATTCTTCTGGTAACAAGAGGCACAACAAGACGCGCCATGACAACCACTACCAGTCGCTCTGTTTCGATGATTATCTGTAATTACAACACTAACCCCGTGATCGACGCTCGCCGCCGCTGGTAGTGGTGCATGCGCTTTACGTTCGGCAGAAAAAATATGAGCTATAGTCTAGTCTTCGCCCGCGAGGGAATTCCCGACACCGATCAAGCCGCCTGGTCTTGGACAGAGGAGATGATGGAGCCTTATTATGCGGACACCCGAGGACCCCATCCTGAATTCCGGAAGTTGCACGACCGTCTTGTTGCGACTTACCCTTGCCTATGTTCTTTGCCCGATGATGAAGTAGACGAGGGAGTTTGGAGCGACGGGCCACTTATTGACAACTTTATGCAGGATCTCGGCATGGTTGCATTTTCTTACAGCCGCGAGGACGAAGTTCTGCCATTTGTATTGAAAACTGCAGCAAACCTTCGGATTACGGTTTTTGATCACCAGACCCACACCATCCACAGACCCTGAAAAGCCGAACAAGGCGCATCCACCCAACCTTCAGTCGCTTAGGCTCCTTCGGCGAGTGATGCGCGACAGCAAAAATGAAACAGCCGCTTACCGCCCGTGATTTTGGCATGCTAGCGCTGTTTTTGTGCAGTGTTATCCCATTCTACTGTTACATGATGACAGGATTAGTTTATTGGGAGACTTTAATCTACTCTGATCCACCTATGATGATTACCCGTCTGGCACTTTTTCTATCTGACTCCACCGGACTATCGAAGTTTTGGGCTGCACATATGGCCCTCATTGGCCCGGCACTTTTCTTTATTATACTCTTTAATGTTTTCGGGGGTAAAAAATGGTTTCGCACAAAGTTATTTTCTAACAAAAGCGTCGAGGAAACCTTCAGTCGCTAAAGCTCCCTCGGCTCCTCACGCTCGACGTTGAGACTGTCGGGAAACCCCCTAAACACTAAATTGGTGGCCTTTTTGGTAATCATAACACAGCGGACACCCCATGAATCTGGCATTCCAGGGCCATTTTTGCGCGAGCTTTTTTGACTTGTGTTGCTGCAGGGGTTTTCCGAAGATCTCTTTTGGAAAACACCCAATTCTTATGACACAAAGATGTAAACACTGCGGAGAGACCAATTGCGTAAGTGGTAGTTTCGCGGGGCTGGCGGGATTGCATTTTAAACCGGATGTGACTCCATTGGTAACGCTTTCCCACTGGGAAGTGACCGTTGATGCGAGCCTCTGCCTGGACTGTGGTAATATCGAAATGTTTGGTCGGAAGGCCGATGTATCTCAACTGAGGCACAATATGCAAAAGAGTCGAAAAGACTCCTAATGTGACACGAGCACCTCTTATCGTAATACTAAACTAACACATGGGCATTTTGGCAATATCTTCCGTAAAGGTGAAGAACCCACTAAGAGTTGGGTGGATCCGATTTTGGGCCAAACCGAATGGTCCGAAGATGACGAGGCATGGTGCGGTGAATTCGAAGGCTTCCGGATCACTATTTCCTATGAGTGGACGAAGGAGCCGGATCCAGGGCTTGTCGAATATGCCAGAGAGATTCTGCGATCCCAAAACTGGCTGACTGATTGCCTTGAACGAGAAAAGACAACTGCAAAGTCAGAATACGGTGATGACTATTCGCGTGAAATCGAACTTTTGGAATATGGGACAATTCATTTTATGCTCCAGAAGAAGATACGGGTTATACTTGCCGATCTTCAAAAAGGTCGAGACTTTCGGGCTTGGCGAATCGAATTTCAGGATCGAAACTGCATCGGTATTGGCTTCGACGCCTGATAAAAAGAATCGACGACCAAGTCGCCTACATTTAGCCCTCGGCTGCTAAAGCTCCTTCGGGCGAGTGATGAGCAACGTTTGGTGTCGCTATTAGCACTCCATAATCCGCACCATAAATGATATCTGAACATGACCACCAAATCTGACATCGCGTCCCAAAGCTCCGAAGACTCCGCGAGGAAGAGTGCCCTCATTATTGGGTTGGACCCTGCACTTATTGATTTCTCATCTCCTGAGTTTGCCGCGTTCCCCGGCATGACTGCTGCAAAGGTGTTAGCGGGACTCAACGCTGCTGTCGAAGGGATGGATGCCCTTGGATATGACGCACGTAATTGTCTGGTCGATTTTGGACAAACTGCAGAGGAGGTAATCATCGCCCAACTCCAAGAGCGGCATTTCGACTGCATCCTGATTGGCGCTGGTGTCCGGGTTGCCCCGGGCAATTTCATCCTGTTCGAGCAGTTGATTAACGTGGTGCATGAGCACGCTCCTCGGTCTAAAATCTGCTTCAACACAAAGCCCTCGGATACCTTGGAGGCCCTGCAGCGCTGGATATGAGGGTCTTCGCGAGCCCATTCGCGATGAGCTCAACGAAGCCGAACAAGAGCGTCGAGGAAACTTTCCGTCGCTAAACTCTTTCGGTTCCTCACGCTTGGCGTTGAGACTGTCCCCCCCCCTAAATACTAAATTGGTGACATTGCGGGTAATCGTAGCGCAACGGGAACCCCATCAATCGGGGCTTTTAGGGCCATTCGGGCGCGACCGTTTTCAGCTTGTTTTGCGGC
>JBGTLQ010000302.1:0-22050 GCA_041744075.1 Terrimicrobiaceae bacterium | reverse complement strand
GAGGTGTGTCGGATGGGGAGGCTTTGGCTTTCGCCACAGGCTTCGCCTTTCCCTAGTAGGCTCGCCAACGCTTCTGGCCGAATCGGCTTCACTTTCGTTTGGGTCTGCGGGTCCGCCTCCGGCTGCTCCCCACCCCGTCTCACGACGACGCAGTTGCCTTCGGCTGCTCTTCCGGCGCTCGTCTCGGAAGGACTCAGACTTTCACTGGTTGTTTTCATGGTTACTTCGTTCGCACTGGATCGTGACCTCCGGGCACGATGACTGCCATTCGCGGCGAAGCCGCCACTTCCTCCGAGCAAAAGGTTTCGCTTGCGCCAAAGTCCACCATGGGGGACCTTTAGAGTTCAAAACAAAACCCTATCATGCCATACGAACTTCCCGCTCTCAACTACGCTCCCACGGCCTTGGAACCCCACATTGACTCTAAGACCATGGAAATCCACCACGGCAAACACCATGCCACTTATATCACAAACCTGAACAAGGCCCTTGAGTCAGCACCGGAACTTGCAAAAAAGTCAGTGGACGAACTGATCGCTGACCTTGCCTCCGTTCCTGAAGCCATTCGCACGGCTGTGAGAAACAACGGCGGGGGACATGCCAATCATTCCTTTTTCTGGAAACTTCTCGGCCCTGACGCAGGCGGCAACCCGGACGGTGCCCTGGCGGAAGCCATCGATTCCTCATTCGGCAGCTTCGATGAATTCAAAGCCAAATTTGAAGCCGCCGGACTTGGGCGATTTGGCAGCGGTTGGGCATGGCTGGTTGTCGGAAGCGACAAAAAATTGGCCATCGTTTCCACCCCGAACCAAGACAGCCCGCTCATGGGCAAGTCCATCGCCGGAGCCGAAGGAACACCCATCCTTGGCGTTGACGTCTGGGAACACGCCTACTACCTCAACTACCAAAACCGCCGCGCCGATTACCTCAAGGCTGTTTGGAATGTGATCTCGTGGAAAGCCGTGGCGGCCAATTACAAAGCAGCCACCGAGTAAAAAATAGCGATCCGGAAATCAAAGTGGGCCGGCAAGAGACTGCCTCGCCCTACCATCATATTTCGATACGCATCGCGTTTGGCACCAGCCTCGTTACAAAGTGGTAGGGCGAGGTTCGCCGAGCCCGCCCCGACTCATTTCTTCATGCGACGGACGCCTCGGCGAGGCATCCCTACCACCATAAAAATTTACAGCGTCCGCTGACGGATCGCAGTAATCACAGCGAGGATGGCCTCATCGCGGGGCTTGGCCCCGAGGTTTCCTTTGCCGTGGACGCGAAGGCTAACGGCTCCTGCCTCGGCATCCCGTTTGCCGACCACAAACATGGTATGAACTTTTTCCGCTTCGGCCCGGGCGACCTTGCCATTGATACGATCTCCGGTGGGATCCAATGTGCAGCGCACGCCGGACTCGCGGAGTTCGGATTCGATGCCTTGGGCATAGGCCATGAGTTCTTCGTCGTCCGTGTTGATTGGTAACACCCGAACTTGCTCGGGGGCCAGCCAAAGTGGGAAGTTTCCGGCAAAATGCTCGATGAGCACGCCCGTGAACCGCTCCATGGATCCAAAGGGAGCGCGGTGGATCATGACCGGGCGGTGTTGGGTTCCGTCAGCACCGCGGTACCAAAGATCAAAACGCACGGGCAGATTGTAATCCACTTGGACAGTTCCGAGCTGCCACTCCCGACCGAGGACATCTTTGACCACAAAATCGATTTTGGGGCCGTAGAAAGCGGCCTCGCCGGGCTCCTCGGTGAAAGGAACCCCAAGGGTGCCGGCGGCGTTGCGGCAGGCGGCTTCGGCCTTGTCCCAAAGGGAAGGATCTCCCGTGTATTTGGCAGAGTCGGGGTCACGCAATCCCACCCGAACGCGGTAATCCGCCATTCCCAGCGTGCCGAGCACGGTTTGCACCAATGAGAGACAGCCACGGATTTCCGCATTGACTTGATCTTCCGTGCAAAAAATGTGGGCATCGTCCTGCGTGAAGCCGCGCACGCGGGTCATCCCACTCAACTCCCCGCTTTGTTCCCAACGATAAACGGTTCCAAATTCCGCCAAACGCACGGGCAACTCGCGATAACTCCGTGGCCTCGAATCATAGATTTTGATATGCATCGGGCAGTTCATGGGCTTCAAGAGAAACCCATCAATCTCCCCGGCGGATACTCGGTTGGCCAATTCACTGCAGGAACAACCTTCCTCAGCCAATTCTTTCAAATTTTCCCGCTCGATGAGCGGCGGAAATTGGGACTCGGCATAATACGGAAAATGCCCACTGGTGCGATAAAGTCCCAGCTTGCCAATGTGCGGAGTGAAAACCTGTTCGTAACCCTGACTGCGAAGTTCCCCGCCAATAAAATCTTGGAGAGCCTGACGGATCACTGCGCCGCGGGGAGTCCACAGAATGAGCCCCTGGCCCACGGTGTCATCAATCACAAACAACTCCATCTCCTTCCCAAGCTTGCGGTGGTCGCGCTTTTTTGCTTCCTCAAGCATCGCAAAATGGGCTTCCATCTCGGTCTTGTTTTTGAAAGCCGTCCCGTAGATGCGCTGGAGCTGGGGATTGTTCTCGTCGCCTTTGTAATAGGCACTGGCCACATGGGTCAGCTTGAAGGCTCCAATCCGGCTGGTGTGGGAAATATGCGGACCGGCACACAAATCGGTGAATTCTCCATTGCGGTAGATGGTGATCACCTCGCCTTCAGGAATGCCTGAAAGAATATCCAATTTGAATTTTGACGCTTCCGCACGACTTCCCAAGGCAGCCAATTCCCCACGCTGAGCCTTGGCCATTGCCTCGTCCCGACTGAGTTCTTCTCTCTCAAACTTGTGGTTGGCTTTCACCTCCCGCTTCATCTCTTCCTCAATCCGCGCAAAATCCTCAGGGGTGATGCGATGGGCGAGTTCCACATCATAATAAAATCCCCCCTCCACCGGTGGCCCCGCAGCAAATTGGGCTTCGGGCCAAATGCGGAGAATGGCAGTTGCCAGGACATGGGCACAGGAGTGCCGGAGAGTTTCGATTTCAGTCACGCCAGTATTAAAAGCGGCAAGTGCCCCTGCTCGTCGAGCTTTTGCGTCAGAGTTTCTCTTCCAGGGCCACAGGATTGGTCAAAGCGCCAATCCCGTCGATCTCGATGGTGACGGAATCTCCGGGTTTCAACCAGCGGGGTGGCTTGGCGGCCATACCAACACCGTGCGGGGTGCCCGTCAGAATGACCGTTCCCGGAAACAACGTGGTGCTGCCCGTGAGAAACTCAATCAAGGTGGGGACATCAAAAATCATGTCATTCGTGTTCCAATCCTGAACCGTTTCCCCATTGAGGATCGTTCGGATTCCCAGATCATTGGGGTTGGGGATTTCGTCGGTGGTGACCAAAACCGGCCCGAGGGGGCCGAAGGTGTCAAAAAATTTGCCCCGGCACCACTGGCTGCCACCTTTCTTGATCTGCCAATCGCGGGCACTCACGTCATTGGCCGCCGTGTAGCCGAGCACATAATCAAGAGCCTCTTCGCGCTTCACATTTTTTGCGGTTTTTCCAATCACCACGGCAAGTTCACATTCATAATCCACTTCTTCACTGGGAAGGTGGGTAGGAATAAGAATCGGATCGCCAGGGTTCTGCAAGGTGTTTGGTCCTTTGACAAAAAGAATTGGGATCTCCGGGGGTTTCGCACCGCTTTCGGCGGCATGGTGTTTGTAGTTCAGCCCAATACACAAAATGATTGGCGGCACGACCGGTGCGAGAATCTTGGCAACATCGGCCTTTTCTCCGGTGGGCGTGGGATTCGAAAAAATGTCACCCTCCAAACGCACAACGCTGAGGTCAGGGAGCTGCTGCCCGAGGTGGATTTGACCAGAGCTGTCTTGGTATCTGAGGATTTTCATAGGTGTTGTTTTTTGGGTAGAGGGAGAGGCAGACTGGTCCGAAGGATCAGGGCTTTTTCTGACTTGGGGCAAACGGTGAGATCAGTGGCATCGGCAGGGAAGATAAAAAAGGCCCCCGGTGAGAAGGTTTGCTCGCCGCACTCGACCTCCCCCTCAAGGACAGTAAAAATTGAGAAGCGGCCGGGGATAGCGGATTTGACGGGTTCGGAGATTTCCAGTTTTTCGACGTCAAAGAAATCGCAATTCGCGATGGTTCCTGAGGCGATGCGGTCGGCAGAGGGTTCGACATCTTCAAAGTCGATACAGGCCAGGGACTCTTCGATGTGAAGTTGGCGGGGTTCCCCATCCAAACCCGCTCGGTTCCAATCAAAGACCCGGTAGGTGGTGTCGCTGTTTTGCTGGATTTCAACGATGACATTGCCTTCGCCGATGGCATGGAGGCGACCACTGGGAATAAAGATGCTGTCACCGGATTGGACAGAGACAGTGTGTAAAACGTCCTCCACGGAACCATCCCTGAGCCGGGACTCAAAAGCGGAACGATCGATTCCGCGTTGGATTCCTGCATAAATGAGGGCACCCGGCGAGCAGCGTGCAAAATACCAAACCTCGGTCTTTGGCTCGCCGCCCAGGGCTGCTGCCAGATTGGCCGGGGGATGAACTTGCAGAGAAAGCCGGTCTCGGGCGTCCAGAAGTTTGACAAGGAGCGGAAATCGCTTGGCCGGGTGGGAGAGGTATTCCTTGCCGAAGACGGCTTCCCGTTTGTTTTGCCAAAGATCGTGCAACGTGGATCCTCTCAAAGGCCCCTGATGCACCACACTCTGGGCCTCCTCGCGGTCCACCAACTCCCAAACCTCTCCCACGGGAACTCCGTGCGGGAGGGATTTGCCATAAAGCACTTCCAGACGTCTGCCACCCCAAACCCGTTCCATGGCCAGCGGTTCAAAATAAATGGGAGATGAGGACATTCTGAAATCCTGCCCGAGGGAGATTCGCGCCGCAACTGATTTGATGCGGCGGACCAGAAAACTTTTCGCTGCACCGGTTGGAGAAAATTGCGTAAATTCAACCCTTATGAAGACGCTAAAAATCGGAATTGTGGGTGCGGGAGCCATCGTGCGTCAACGGCATGCCCCGGGAATCCTCAAGTCCGGGCTCGCAGAAATCTCCGCAGTTTCCAACTCAACTCCCGAAAGCGCACAGGCCTTTTGTTCGGAGTTTTGTCCCACTGCGGAGGTCGTTAACGACTGGCGGGATCTTGTCAGCAGAGACGACATTGACATTGTTTGGGTGGGCGCAGGCCCTGTCCTGCATGCTCCGGTCACCATCGCCGCACTGACTGCCGGCAAACATGTGTTCTGTCAGGCCCGCATGGCCACGGATTTGGCAGCCGCGCGACGAATGCTCACCGCGGCAGAAGAAAAGCCTGAACTGGTGACGATGCTTTGCCCCCCACCCCATGGGCTGGCGACTGACGCTTATGTGAAACAATTGCTCGACGAAGACACCGCAGGCGATCTCAGGTTGGTTCGTCTCCAGAGTTTGAATGGTGCGTTCCTCGACCCCTCGAAACCCCCACATTGGCGTCAACGCACCGAGATCAGCGGCAAAAATATTATGACCCTCGGCATTCAGACCGAAGTCCTTCACCGATGGCTTGGGCTTTTCACCGTGGAAGCCGCACAGGCGGCCATCTTTGTTTTAGAGCGCGCTGGCACCCGCATCGAAATCCCAGACACCCTGACAACGCTTGTCACCTTTGCCAACGGGGTGACCGGATGCTTGGAATTCAGCGGCGTTTACGCCGGCCCGCCCACAGATCGCCTCGAGATCAGCGGAACTAAAGGAAGCCTCATCATCAACCACCTCACGGATGAGATTTTCTTCCAGAAAACTGGAGAACCAGAGCCTAAAAAACTCACTCCACCCATGGAGTTGCTTCGGCCATGGCAGGTGGAACTGGACTTTCTTAGGGCGGTTCTCCAACCCAATGAACCGCGCCCTCACCCCACTTTTTCCGATGGCCTCGCATACATGGAAGTTGTGGAAACCGTTTGGGAAAAAACTCATCAGACATAAACCGCAGCGAGCCTTCGCAAGGACAGCATTGCCGGTGTCATTAAGGGGACGACGTGCGGCGAGAATGGAGGAAATCAAACACGCGGGCAAAAAACATGGGGGCCTCGGGACGCAACACCGCAGAGGGCCGATCATTGTTCACAAAGAAGCCGTGCAAATTTTCATCACCCTCAAAATAGGTTGCCTCCGCATGTCCGCCGCGACGAGTCCATGCGGCGACAGCTTCTCTGGAATAGCTGGGAGGACAGAGTTCATCGGCTGAGCTATGGAAACAAAAAAGGGGCGGCGGACATTTTTTCAGGTGTTCTACGACAACGGCGGGACTTGCAGACGCCACGATCGGATGCTCGGGCGGCACATCCCAACCAAAAAAGCGCTCATAAAAACCTTCATGCATGTTGGTGGGATCCGGGTTGGTGGCCACCCAATCCAACCGGGATGGACCTGCCATGGAAATGATGCCTTCGACCCGATCTGTCGGAAGAGAAAGTCCTGTCATCATCGCCAGATGACCCCCGGCTGAGGCCCCGCAAATCAGAATTTTTTCGGGAGTTTCCAAGCCGTGATCAGTCAGTCCGCCGCTCAGCAGGAATTGGCCGGCAAGCACACAATCTTCCCCACAAGCTGGCCACGGTGCTTGAGACAGGTAGCGATAATTGACGCTGAAGGCTGGTCGCCCCGCCAAGGCAAACAATGGCAGCATAAACTCAAAGGACTCTTTGTTGAGAGCATTCCAACCTCCTCCGTGAATCAGCAGGACCGGAGCCCCACGGGCCGGCCCTTTAGGTAGGAACAAATCCCCCACCGCCCGCAGCTCTCCGCCCCGGGCATAAGGAATTTCCCTGACACTGCGAGCATAACCTTGATCCAAGGGGATGTCTTTGAGGGCGGGCATTAGTTCTTGGACAGCCCAGATTCGACGGGGCTGCGTGGCGTCTGAAATCCGGGTTCCACCACAGGGAGAGCTTCCGATGCAGCCAACCCCAGATTCTTTGGATTTGCCGTGAATGAGGCCTGAAGGGACTGTGGGTTTGCCTCCCTGAGTTTGGGGACATTCACATATTTGTTATGGAACCACCTGCCTGCCAAGACTCCCCCCTTCCATGGAGTTTTGATATTTTCTTTAAGCTGAGTCACCCCATGTGTCTCAAAAACAAAGCTCGCAAAGTCCTCATCAAATGCGGCGAGTGGCAAGGCAACGAAGGGCTCATTCTCTTTTGCAGGAGTTCCATCCGTCTGAAAATATTGGGGATTTTCTGCGTCCTTGTTCCAACAAACCTTAATTTGCGTTGCAGCGAAGCGATCCATGTCTTGCTTCGTGAAGACCAAGCCGGATCCGTAAAGGTTTGTCGCAGTGTCAATCGCAGCCGCATACCATTGGCCTCTCGGATCAGCTCCCACCCATGTTTTCCATTTGGAAGGATCTTCCGGATGGATATCCCATGCACCCACAGGACTCCAACGACTCCATTCGTAGTGACCATCTTTGAGGGTCAGCGTTCGTTTGAACCAAAGACCAACTTTTGCAGCGTGACGGGCATAACCTTCATTTCCTGTGACCTGATACAGCCCCAGGAGTCCGTCAACCATCATTGAGAGCTTTTCGTGGGGAAGCGTCAGATTCGCCGCGGTGGGTCGATAATCCTTATTCCATCGGTAGATCCCGCCCCGCTCGCCCAGATCCTCGAAGTAACCATTGTCATGCCAGTATCCAACCAAGTCCTTTACCATGAGGGCAATCCAAGCGTCGCGGTTTGACACAACATCCTTTTGTATGTCCGGATCGTTTTCAGCCAGTGTGATCAAGCGAGAAAGCACACCAACCGCACGAAAGTCGGTCTGAATTTCCCGAATATTAGGCGTGGGATTGTTGGGATTGCGCAAAGACTCAATCGGCAACCCGTACCATCCACGACGTCCATCGTCTCCGATTGTCATAACAGAAATCAGAGCATTCATCGAAGTCGCCGCCAACTGCAGAAATGATGGGTCACCCGTCAGTTCATACGCCGTCAGCAACATGTCGATCTTTGGAAGATCCAACCAACAGAAATCCTCTGGGCAGGACACCGAAAGGAACCGCTCTTTTGTGAGACCTTTGGCCTCGTCCCGCGCGTGACCCAAAAAAGCCTCGAAAGCCTCCCGGTCAGATTTTTGGATCTCCACCGGCTGGACAGCCCAGGCAAACGTCTGGAGAACCAGACAGAGAGCGGCCGCAAGGATGCGCAGACTCATGGAGTCACCACGACATATTCGATCCCAAGAATTTCTGCGATGTGAACGAGCTCTTTCGCGTGATGACCAATCCCCAGCGCGAAGTGATGAGTCGGCCCTTCCTTAACCCATTTTAACAAGAATGTCCGCACATCCGGTTCAAAGATGCCGTGGGTGTTGGTATTGCCGGTTGGAGGAATGGGCCTGTTCGCTGATTGACCCTCCGCGATCACAAACTTGAATTTACCGTGGGCTGTCTGGCCGATGCTTAGCATGGTGATCGGACCTTCTTTGATTTGAAATTCCACTCCCGCACCGGAACCCGGCTTGCCATGATATTTTTTCAAGCTGCGAATCACAGGTTTTGCTGCTGCAATGTTGATGTGGTGTGGACCGTCATGACCCACCAACACACTGTCCAGCGCGAAGTCCACGGGATGAAACTCCGCAAAGCTGCCCCCGATGTCCAACCGGTCCATAATCATCATCGCCACGCAGGTTTTGATGTCATACTCCCCGCACATCGGGAAGCCCGCACCGGTCAGCAGGGAATTGCCCACAATAAAATTGGTGACCATCGTGCGCATCTCCGAACCAGCCTCAGCCTCGTAATAATAGGCCAAGCCATCCAGCTTCTTCTCCTCGATAAATGCCTCCAATGCCACTGCAACACGGGCCGCGGTCTCAAGATCGGAATCCTTCAGCTTTTCAGTGATCGGGTCAGAGACCGGCGTTGGGGTGTCAAAAAAGTCGAGGATTCTGGTTTTCCATCCGGCAATTTTGGCGGGCTCGGCATCCCGATAATGCTTAAAGACATCATCGGGTTCCACAAGAACGATGTGGGAACCAAAGGCTGCCGTGACCGCCGTGGGATCCGCGTGCATGTCCAGCATCGCCTCAAGGACATGACCCATCAGCCCCAGACGGGCGGTTTTTAAATCGTGAAGAACCTTGGCGATCTGACACCACATCGCCAACTCCTCGTTCACCAGAGGATCTCCAACTTCATGGCCAAGAACCACCTCCGGTGCCCTGCGGCCCAAGCGAATCGCCACCCCAATGAACTCAGGAACAGAACAAAAATCGTCGTTGCACAACTGCATGAAGGTTGAACCATTGGGGTAATCCATGGCCGCCAGAGGCTGAATAGCCACCAAAACAATCGGCACATCAACCTCCCTGCAAATGGTCCCAAAGGTTGAGGACGTTGCGTAAGTCGCCATGTCAATAAACAGCATGTCGAGATTCGCCGCTTTGATTTTCGGAACGGCTTCATAAGCACATTGCGCATTGTCCAACATCCCGAACTCGATGACCTCCACCCCATTTCCATCCAATCGCCCCTTCAAGTCCGCAACCTTGCGATTCATCTCATCCAGCAACCCATCGAATTGTGTCCAATAGGTGTGGTGACCAACGGCTAACAATCCGACGCGGGCGGTGAGTGGTTTTCGACGCTGAACTTTTTGGGGCGGGTTATTAAACATGTGGGAAGTGAGGTGGTTTCTGGTCCCACCAAATTTGTTGCCTTTTATATGAAAAGGGGAATTCAAAATTTGGATATCGACCAGATAAGAGTCCAAAATTCAGGCATCAAATATGTGATGGCAAGTCTTTTTTGAAGCCTCTCCGATTTTCTTGTCACCAATCCCCTTGCAAGTTGATCACACAATTGATATTTATATGGAATGTTGGAGACGAAAATAGCAGCCTCGGGGCTGGAGAGTTTAACCCCCTTAGAGGTTTTGCAAACGATGACATTGGAAGAAAAAGCGTCCATGCTTGCCGGGGTGGATGACTGGAATCTGCAAGGGGTTCCCCGTCTGGGTATCCGTGGCATGAAAGTGACGGATTGCGGTCATGGTGTGACCCTTGTGGGGGATAGTGACAGTGCTGCGACCTGCTTTCCTACAGGAATTG
This sequence comes from Terrimicrobiaceae bacterium, assembly GCA_041744075.1. Taxonomy (GTDB): domain Bacteria; phylum Verrucomicrobiota; class Verrucomicrobiia; order Chthoniobacterales; family Terrimicrobiaceae; genus JAJTZA01. Next base: position 11,953 of record JBGTLQ010000302.1, on the reverse strand, counting down.
GCATGGCCTCCACATGGAATGAAGAGCTTATTGAGGAAGTTGGCCAAGTGGTTGGACGTGAGACACGGGCCTTGGGTTGTTCGGTTTTGCTGGGTCCAAAAATCAACATTCATCGCATTCCACTGAACGGGCGGAGTTTTGAAACCTTTTCCGAGGACCCCTGGCTGGCTGGTCTGCTGGGTGCGGCAGAGATTCGCGGGATTCAGTCCGTAGGTGTCGGGGCCTGTGTCAAAGCGATGTCGGCGAACAACCAACAGAAGGACCAACAGCAAGTGAGTTCCGAAGTGGAGGAACGCCCCCTGAGAGAAATTTATTACCGGGCCTTTGAGATCGCGGTGACTCGGGGAAATCCCTGCGCCATCATGACCTCCTACAACCGCCTGAATGGGGTTTACACCGGTGAGAGCCGCAAACTCATTACGGATGTTATCAAAGGGGACTGGCAGTTTCCAGGATTTGTGGTTTCTGACTGGCGGTCCATCCGGACGGAGAAAGTGTTTGAGTCGGGGCTGGATCTGGAGATGCCGGGTCCGGGGGTTTTCTACAACCGGGGGGCCGTGCTGCGGGCCGTGGAGGAAGGGTTGCTGACTGAAGAAGATATCGACGACAAGGTGATCCGCCTGCTGACGGCCTTGTTGGAGTATGGTCAGAATGGCCGGGAGCACGCGGCGCTGGACACGCCTGAACACCGAAGTGTGGCTCTGCGGGTCGCTGAGGATTCCATCGTGCTTCTGAAAAATGAAGCCAACATTCTCCCTCTGGAGATATTCAAAATCCGCAAGATCCTTGTCACAGGTCCCAATGCCGCCGACGCACGGTTGGGTGGCGGGGGAAGTGCCTCGGTGACGCCTTTTTATTCCATCAGTCCCTTGGATGGAATCCGCGAGATTTGCGGCAACGAGGTGGAGATCGAGTATGTTGAGGGCTGTTCGATGACGGGAACTATGGAGACCATGGCGGGGTGTTTCCAGCACCATGATGAAAATGACCGTGCTGTTCCCGGCTTACGGACGGAATATTTTAATGCGAAAAATCCGAAAGGTGACCCAGCAGCCATCGTCTCAACAGAACGCTTGGATTTTTCTTGGGGATGGGCTTCGCCCTCTCCGCTGGTCAGACGGGGTGCGCTAGCCGTCAGGTTTAGCGGCGAGATCATCCCTCCAGCCACCGGACGCTATCGACTCGGTGTGTATGCGCAAGAGGGATGTGTGAGGTTACAAATCGGTGGTCGGACTCTCGTGGAGGAGTGGACAGACGCCGACGAGGAGAATTTTGAAGAAGCGTTCAAAACCCGCTACGAAATCTTGGAGGTCGATCTCACAGAGGGAGTTCCTATTCCCGTGGTCCTTGAATACGGAAAGCGGGCAGCCCGTGCTGCCATCCGTTTGGAGTGGGAGGTGCCCGGCTCCACCAACCCAATCACCCTGGCCGCCGAAGCCGCCTCCCGGTCAGATGTGGTGATTGTCTGTGCCGGGCTTTCCAATCTCATGGAGGGAGGCGCCCACGATCGAGTTAGCATCGACCTTCCAGAGGCCCAAGAAGAATTGATCAGGGCTGTTGCCAAAGCGAACCCACAAACCGTGGTGATTTTGTTTAATGGGGGACCACTCGCTGTGCCTTGGGCCAGTGAGGTCCGCGCACTTCTCGAAGCCTGGTATCCGGGTCAGGAGGGCGGACGAGCCCTCGCAAAAATCCTTTTCGGGCAAATCAATCCCTCCGGCCGCCTCCCAGATACCATCCCCCACAAACTGGAGGACCATGCCTCTGCCAGAAATTATCCTGGGGACGGAAACACCGTGCGTTACGATGAAGGACTCTTTGTCGGGTATCGCCATTTTGACTCAGCCAATATCGAACCGAGGTTTCCCTTTGGCTTTGGGCTGAGCTACACATCCTTCGAGATTTCCACTCCGGAGTTGTCCTCTTCCCGCATCACCGTGGGTGAGGAGATCAACGTGACCGTACAATTAAAAAATACCGGGGCCAGATCCGGGAAGGAGGTTGTGCAGCTATACGTCCGCCCGATTGATCCTCCCGTCGAACGTCCCCTGAAAGAGCTTCGCGGTTTTAAGAAAATCGAATTGGAAGCCGGGATGGAATGCACCGTTCATTTTCAGATCAATGACGACCACCTAACCTACTTTGACACCGAAAGTCATGGGTGGAGGTGCGCACCGGGCCGCTATGAAATTCTTGTTGGAAACCACTCAAGAAATCTGAAAGGCGCGATTCTTGAAGTGGAATTAATCCCAGTGAGGACAAGAGACGCTCAAACATTCATTGGCGACGCCAAACCTTTCGCACAAGCGCGCTAACTTGACGATTCCCGAACCTCAAGCTTTGGGGACAGTTTCGCAGAGTGAACGATCTGCCCTGCGATTTTCTGGAGAAGGAGTTCCACGGCTTTCGCCCCAGCTGACCGCATTTCAGACGTCACGGAGGTGATTGGCACGATGCAATATCGGGCAAGTGGAGAGTTATCCACCCCGGTGACCTTGATGTCCCTTGGAACTTGGATGCCCTTTTTTGACATTCGGTGAATCAGGCCCAGCGCTTGGGCGTCCGACTGACACACCACCCCCTCCATGCCATTGGGGATTTGCATAATCTCATCAGCAGCCGACACTCCATCCTCATACTTGAAACTTTTGCAGCGAATAAACTGAGCTGGACGAGGCGTGAACTTCGCTTCCGAAAAGGCGCGCCGAAACCCCCTTGTGCGGTTTTCCACGGTGTCGAGACAAGCGATGCGTCGCAGTCCTTGATCCAACAAGTGCTTTGTGGGCAAGTAGCCCTGCAATTCATAATCCGCCACCACATTGGTGGTGTGCTTGAGATCCTTCTCTGGCAAGTCGTTGAAAATGGAAACAACTTTCACGTTTTTTTCCTCCAACTCCACAAACTTCGGTACTAACTCCGGGTGAGTCGCCCCAGCCACGATCAGACCATCAACCTCGGATCTTAGGCGCACATCGCATGCGGCCAAGAACTCCTCCTCCGTCTTAAAAAATCGAAGCAGCATTCGCAAACCACTCTCCTCTAACCCCTGGGCAAGCCCTCCCAACAGACGGTCCGTGATATCACTGCCGGGGCTTCCAATTCCATGAAGAAAAATGCCAACCGATCCTTTGCGACCAGCCTTGAGGGCAACCGCAAGATGATTTGGCACGTATTCCAACTCTGCGGCCCTGGCGAGAATGGCATCACGCGTCTTTGCACTCACCCCCGTTGTACCCAGCCTTCCACTCAGCACCTTTGACACCAAGGTATAAGAAACCCCCAAATCCCCTGCAATGCGTTTTAATGAAGCCATTTATGACGTAATCTAAGTAAAAGGGTGCCCTTTTCCCTGAAAACAGTCCATTGCAAAATTTATACTGCAAGACCAGCGCTTGTTTCATTTTCGTTCTTCGCTGCCCCACATCGCCTTTCTACTTGTGAAAAGCTGAGAATACTTAATATTAAGTCACACGTTAGATAATGCGCTGGCCATGCCTGCCGTGAAACCTCGCCTGCATTCCCTACCCATGTTCTCCATTTTTCTCCCATCGCGACAAACGGTCAAAGCGTTCCCCTCGCTCGCCGCGTCTATGTCCGGCAGTAAGAAACCTTTGTGGGTTCTGGCCGTGGTTGTTTTTGGCATGATGGGGATCCTTCGAGCCCAAAGCCTTCCAGCCACGCAGGGAAGCCTTGATGAAAACTCGAAGCTGATTTTTTCCTATGAACGTCCGTATCCCATTCCGGTTGGCCTCACGTATTTGGTGGAAGCAGGCAATGATCTGATTGGATGGGATTCCGAGGGGCTGGAGGTGATTGGGAATGACGTTAACGGCCATGTTGAAAGTGTGGTTGTTCGTGACTCGGTGATTATCAATTCCAGCAATCCCAGACGATTCATGCGGCTGAGGATTCTCCCTAATGCGGTGGCCTCGGTGTCCATTCGTCCCGATGGCTGGACGGCTGATATCACATTTTTTGGTTTAGTGCCCGGGGGAGTTTACTCGCTTTTTCCAGACACGGAGACTCCTTCTTTTGCCCTCACGGTGGTTTCACCCGGTTTTGATGCGGAGGCCCAGCCCACAACAGTGCAGCGACGGATCATTGGGACTGTGCCCTTGCGCAAACCCTACCCCGATCAGCTGTCCAAAACCGAAGTTTCCGTGGAAGGCGGGGTAAAAGTCACAGTGGCACTATCAGACAGGATCTACCGTAGTGATACGGTTGCTGAATGCACACTTAGAGAAGGACTTTTCGCAAATGGATCCCAACTTTCTCCATCTGGCCGAGGACAAGTCGTCAATGAAAGCACCCTGCCTTATCCCAAGCCCGTGGGAAATTGGTGCGAGATCCCTTATGAGCGCGCCAAGGGGGCAAGCCATGCCGTCGAGTTTCTCGCCTTTCACCGTCATCCTCGATCAGGACGCCAAGTGGCTTGTGTGGAGTTTCTGGCCACGGACGAAACTGGCCAATCAACAAGCGTCAAAACATCAGCGATGGTGGCAAGCACGAAAGTGACAGGTGGCAATCCCGTGGCTGTGTATCGTGGGGAAATCCCCTTGGGCCCATTGAATCAAGGGGAGAATATCACCGTCCGAGCCAAGGTTTATCCATTTTTGGGAGATGCTGCCTCTGTTCTTGATAGCGACCCCACAGCCGATGGATTCCCCATACCCAATCCCAACCTCACCAATCTGATCTTCCTCAATGACAGGACCGGGGGCCACGGCACCGTTTACGCCTACGTCAGCCCGACGGGCAATAACACCACGGCCACAGCCTCAACGAATGCGGACACCGCTAGCTCCGCACCGTTCCTCACCATTCAAGCGGCGGCGACCGCAATTCGTAACCTGAACTCAACCTCCTTCGGACGCGACAATGTCTCAGGGGGCATCATAAGATTGACGGAGGGGCTGCATGCTGGCTTTGGAGCTGCAATCAACACTTTGCCAACCGGCAAGTCATGGCTAACCATTGAATCGGCACCTGGCACAAACCCGCAAAACGTGATTTTCACCGCAGGCACCCACAAGCGTCCTCCCTCCTTGGTCAAATTCCGAAACCTGCTATTTCAACCCGCTGGAACAGGATCCAACCACATTGTGATCGATGGAGTTGTTGATAACAGCACCATTGGTCCCCCGGAGCTTTTCGGGGCTTGGGAAAACGTCGAGTTTGCCGGGCTGATCGAAGAACAGGGACAAATGGTTTACCGGGTGGGGATGCGTTATTATTTGAACTGCCGCTTCAAAAATCTCAGAACCTCACTCACGTTTCCCACGGGCAATACCCGCGCCCACACGCCGCTCCTAGCGGGCTGCACGATGGAAAAATCTACCACAACCGCAGTCAATTGGAATCCGCATCTCGCCGTGGGCAATATCCTTCGAGACGGCAACCAACTGGTGGAAGTCGCTTCAGGCACAACTTCTCCTGTGATCCCGCCTGAAGGTTTTGTGATTGCCTTCAATTCCACCTACGAACTGGAGGGGACAAGCACATTTTGTAACGCTCATCCCTCCACTCGGGGAGCAGCGTTTGTTCAGAACCTCTTTGAACGCACCGGCACCGCATCCGGCACTTCCTTCACCATAGGGAAGGACAGCTCTGTGCAACCGCTGAACAACATCATTGTTCAATACACCACCACCACCGGTGGACGAACGAACTTTCTTTACAATGACATTGGTACAGAAGGTGTGCCTAAAAATGGATTGATTCAATTCAGCATCCTTTATCAGCTCAATATCAAGACGGACACGTTTAGCCATCCGACCTTCGGCCCCAATGGAAACCGCATCGGCAACTGGGAGCCGGTTCATGGTGTTGGGTTTCTCGGGAACATTTATCAATACGCAGCTGCGAACGGCCCCTCATTTCCTTATTACAGCCCAACGTCCTGGAATGGCAGTTACACAGGACTCTCCATCCAAATTGCTGTTTCTCCCGGTTTTGTGAACGATCAGGGCTACACGGCTGGCAATGGAGGCAACGGGGACTATCGTCTTACCGCCGATTCTGCGGGCCTCAATCGCGTTCCTGCCGGGCTTTCGGCATTGCCATTTGATTTGGCGGGAACTCCCAGACGTGATGATGGCACAGGTGCCATTGGGGCTTATGAATTTCAATCCGAATGACAACCACCGATCCTCTCATTTTGACGCGGGCACTTCATGGCAGGGACCCCTTGCTGGCTGCGGAAGCGTCGCGACTGATTGGGGACTGGAATTTGCACGCTTTTGTGCCGGACCTTGCTAAAAACCTCAGGACCTCCCGATTCAACAGCAAAGTTGCTTCCATGTATGCCCTCGACAAGCTGGCTCCCTCTGAGGCTTTGCTTCTCGAAATCTACGAGAACCCCAATGTCCCTGACGATTTTTATTGGATGGGATTTAAGAGCGTGAAAACCGCTGCAGCCATCGGTCTCATGAAAATAGGAAACAACGAAGGCGAAGGTTGGCTGTCAGAGTTGGCGAAGGCCTCCGACCCGGTTATCCTACGCTGGTTTGCCCCCGCCCTGCTTCGCTTGCCGGATTCCTGTCCCGCTTCCGGATTGCTGACCCTTGATGATCTGTGTTCGAAAGCGCACCGCGATGCCGCCGCGGACCCCAAATACACCGACCCCGGCCAGCTTTGCCTTTTATGCGAAGCGCTGGGCATTATCAAGGATCCCCAAGCCTCGGAACACTTGGAGCACTACACAAAATTCCACAGCCGTTTTGTTCGAGGCCAAGCCTATCGATCACTAAACCAACAAAATCCGGGCACCACATCCATGATCTGTGAAATAGCGAACCGTGAGGGCACGGATTTTGATCTCCTAGTGGCGGCAGCCATCGCAGGAAATGGGATCGAGTTGAAGAGAATCGCCAAGGAAGCCCCGTTGGGCTTCGACCGGGCGAGCGCCATTGATGCACTTCCAACCACGGGCGATTCTCGAAACACTCTGCTTGAAGGCTTAAGGGACAAGGACCCCTACGTGAGGCAATGTGCCGTGGAGAAGATGGCCCGATTGGAGGAGGGTGATTGGGATGCTATGAAGGACTTGTCTCAGCAAGAGACTCAACTCCGTGTCATGTGTGCTCTCACCGCAGTATTTTGCAGCAGGAAGGAGGCGCTATGTTGACCTTAGGCACAGATCGCAGAAGCATCACCCCCCCATCCACCGAAGGCCTCACCATGGATGGTATGCCAAGGCGTCACCCCACATTGGGGGTTTTGGATGATTTGGAGATCAATGTCTTTGTTCTTCAAGACTCAGGAAAGACGGTGGTGATCTGCATGCTGGATCGACTGTTTGTCACCCATGCGGAATTCGCGGAATACGAAAACGCCTTACAGGGTGTGATTCCAGGGGCCGAATTGATTCTTTGCGCCACTCATAGTCACAGCTCCACACCAATCCCCATTGGACCTCCGTCAACGGACGCGATCGCCCGCTGTGCATCCGCCAACAAAATCATTGGCGAAGCCTTTTTATCCTGCCTTGAGGCGGCTTTGGCAACAAGGGTTGAGGTGGAGGTTGCCTCAGCAAGGATCCCTTTGCTGCCTGCATTTGGGGGCAATCGTCGTGCCAAACTTGGCAACGGTTGCTGCGTGTCGGCCTTTGGAGCGGGACCCATTCTCTCACCCGGACTCAAGCTGGCCGGGTTCGGGGGCCCCGATGCCGAGGCAATTGATGTGCTGGCGTTCCGAAAAATCGGCAGCAACCATCCCATGGCCCTCATCACAGGGTATTCCTCACATATCCATTTTTACGAGATTCCTTACTTCACCGGAGAGGCAGCTGGAGCAGCCAGGAGGGCGCTGAGGAAGGTTCTGCCCGAAGTGCACCCGATGTATGCCGTTTCTTTTCCAGGGGATGTGGCCCAACAATTGGCCCAACCCATTCCCCATGATGACGAACCCTCCCGGATTCGTTGGCAGCAGGAGAGCGCTGAGGCTTTCGGATCTTCTTTTGCGGAGGCTGTACGTTCGGGACTTGAAACCGCAGAATATTCTTCAACCCAAAGTCTCAATTTTGTTCGTCATCAGGAAGCATCAGGACGAAATGAAGAATTCCTGCTCGTGGAAACTTTGCAAATTGGACCTCATGCGGTTTGTAGCATTTCCGGCGAAATGTTTGTGGATTGGGAGCGGGCACTAAGGGAAGACTTACCCTGCACATCCTTGCTGGCCTTGGGCTACAATGCCAGCTGGCTGGGCTATGTGGCAACCCCTCTGGCATTTGAGGAGGGAAGTTACGAAGTCATGCGGGGACCCTCCGATATTCTCGATTACCCTCTACCTACGACACGAGCAAAAAGCTCCACGCAAACAGGTTCCCAGATTATCAAAATTGCCAAAAATCAACTGTCGGAACTATTCACCTCCTCACAACCCACCAAAAAACCATGAACAAAAAATTCCTCCTCCTCACATTTCTCGCAGTCCTCGCATCTCCGGCTTTCAGCGCGGAAAAGCTGAAAGAAATCAGCCAACACGGAATCACATGGACCTTTGATCAGCCAGCCACTGCGGGCCAATTTGTGAATGGCGACTATTGGGTCGTTGGCCCGGTCACCATCACCGCCATTAATCCTCCATCCATCACAGAAGAGGGAAGAACGCTAAATGGCTCAATGATCAATCCACCGATCGGTGAGCAGCAAGGTTATGACAGCTCCAAATTTGGTCCTGCCGCATATGACCCCAAATATGAAGATGCTCTCAATGTTGCGGCGAATATTGCCTCAGGAACTCCACTGCTGGTGCCTCCCGGTTCCTCCCTGATTTCCACCATCAGTCACAAAGAAGCTGGAAAACGCCCCCAAGTTTCCGACGCAGCCATTCTCACCGTGCTCGAAGCTCCGGCACCCGAAGGGTCCTTCCGTCCCCCGCAAACCGGATCAGAGAAAACCCTCTGGAATATCAGCCAAATCGATTGGGCAAAACTCAAGTCCCTCCCTGCCCCCACCGAAACACCCGACCTGGACAAGGTCGCTTCAACATTGGAGCGCCCATGGATTGTTCAAAACCCAAATTGGACCGGAGGGTTTATCCATCCAAAAAACAACCAACCTCCCTACGGTCGTGACATCGCTATGGCGCTTTCCGATGCCCTCCTCATGGCGAACCTGGACTTTCCACAAGCGGAAAAACAGGACCTTGTTATTCGCTTAATTCAATATGGGATCGACGTTTATGGCGCGGCCCGAGATGGCGCCATCTGGGTCGGCTATGGGGGACATAACCAAGGACGCAAGATGCCGTTAATTTTTGCAGGGGTCCTCCTCAACGATAAAAACATCCTCGCCTACGCAGATGCCAACACCCACTTCATTTTTCAGGAGGACCAACAGACATGGATTATCGAAAAAGACGATGTTGGGAGAACCCTTTATACTAAGGATAATCGCAAACGGGAGCCTTACCTTGAAGAAGATATCGGCGTGGCCGAATGGGGGGAGCAACATTCCCGTCAGCCCCAACGCGATGGCCGCAACTGGGATGCCCCCTACCGCAGAAATGTGGGAAGCTCCACCATCGGCCACGCGCTCACGGCACGGCTCATGGATGCCGAGGATCTTTGGAACTGGGAGCCTTTCTTCGCCTACATCGACCGCTACTGGGAGCTTGAAAAGGACATCACGTCGGGAACGGATGCCATCAAACCCTTCCATCGGGCTATGATGAACGAACACGGCACCCCAGTTCCGAAACCCACGCGTGATTAAAAAATGGTGATAAAAGCGTCAAACAACCTCGACCTTTAACCACATTGTCCAAATTCTGAGGAGAAAGAGAATGCGAGCACGGAGCAGCAAGGTTGTGGTAATCTCTTGAGTCAATGAATGTTTTTCGTGTCGAGCAACAATTGGTCTCAAATCCCATCCGAGAAATAGAATCCGAAGTTTTCCGTCAGCTTGACAGCCTGGGGGTCAAACCCCCGAAAGGGCGGGTCGCGATCACCGCTGGCAGCCGCGGAATTTCGAACATCCTGCCCATCACAAAAGCGGCAGGAGACTGGCTGCGAGCCAATGGGGCCACCCCCTTCCTTGTGCCCTGCATGGGCTCACACAATGGGGCCACTGCTGAAGGACAACGCGAGATGATCGAATCGTTGGGCCTCACCGAGGCAGCCACCGGCATGGAAATTGTCTCCAGCATGGATGTTGTCAAAGTCGGGACGGTTTCCTCCGGCGATGTCTGGATGGACAAGGCCTGTTTTGAATCAGAGGGCGTGCTTGTGCTCAATAGGATCAAGCTTCACACCTGCTTTGCTGGACCCGTCCAAAGCGGCCTCACCAAAATGATGGTGGTTGGCATGGGCAAAATCCAATCAGCCGCAACCTTCCACTCAACCCCCACACCTCTCATGAAACACATGTTGATGGAGATGGGCGCGCTGCTTGTGGAGTCAGGCAAAATTTTTGCAGGTCTTGCCATTCTTGAGGATGGATTTGACGAAACAGCCGAACTCCATGCCGTGTCGGCTGGCAAAATTTTGGAGACCGAGGCGACGCTGCTGGAACGGCACCGTCATTATTTTCCCGCCCTTCCCTGCGACAAGATCAAGGTGTTGGTCGTGGATGAAATCGGAAAAACTTTTAGCGGCACTGGCATGGATACTAATGTCATCGGACGACGGGGCGTGAATGGCCATGAAGACCTCACGCGTCCATCGATCGAGGTCATCGCAGCGCTCACCCTCTCAGAGGCTTCTCATGGCAATGCCATTGGCATCGGAAACGCGGACTTCACCACTTGCAAACTCCGACATGCGATGGATGAACAAAAAACCTTCCTGAATGCTTTCACCACAGGTGACATGCGACGGATGGCAATCCCCTGCACGCTTGAAAATGATGAGGAGTTGGTCTCAAAATTGATTGAGCGTTATGGGGAGAGCGGTTGGATATTGATCCCCAACACGCTCCATCTGGGAACCCTCTACTGCTCGCAGGACCTTGCAGAGGAATTGAAGTCCCACCCAAAATGCAAGATTGCTTCAACCTCGACTGCCCTCACATTCAATGAGGGCAGGCTGACGCTTTTCTCAACCAAGGTGAATCACTGAACCCGTGGTCAGGCGCGTTTGCCGCCTGGTTTTGGTTTGGGTTTCTCCTGCTTGGGTTTTTTGACTTCCTTGCGTTTGCTGTTGTTGCCTTTTCCCATAATCGCTGGAGACTCTCAGTGACAGAGGCGCAAGTCAAGGACAGCAAATGGCCCAAATATCCTCAACCGTGAGGCCCTCTTCACGAAAAGCACGTAGCGCTTTTGCGTCATCGCGTTTGGCAAGTCGCTGACCCGAGCAATCGGTAACCAATGGGCAGTGATAGGTGGCGGGCGGCGACACGCCCAACGCTTCAGCTTTTTTGAGAGCCCATCACATTCACCACAATCTCCCGCCGATGCGGCGCTCTTCGGTGCTCAAATAAGAAAATTCCCTGCCATGTCCCCAACATCAGCTTCCCTTCCCCAATGGGAATCACTTCGCTGGTGCGGGTCAACACCATCCGAATGTGGGAGGTCATATCATCCGCGCCCTCCAAGGTGTGAACATAACCAGTCGTGTCCTCAGGCACCAATCGCTCAAAAAAGGTGAGGAGATCTTGCGCCGCCGAAGGGTCCGCATTTTCAAAAATGACGAGGCTGGCGCTTGTGTGCCGGATAAAAATCGTGGCCGTCCCATCCTTGACACCGCTTGACGTAACAATCTTTGCCACCTCGTCAGTAATTTCTGTGAGCCCTTTGCCTCGTGTTGGCACTGTGAATGTTTGGGTTGTGGAAATCATAACAACACTTGCGACCAAAAAGCGGTAGGTTGGGTTTTGTTCATGGAAGTTGCGGTTCGAGGATATCAGCTTAAGTTAAAATTTGAAATTATGAAACCATCCATCGCCTTCCAGAATTATTCCCGCCGTCAAAGCTTGGGCCTCGGCCTGGGCGCCCTAGCCGTTGCATTTTTTGG
>JBGTLQ010000301.1:0-2184 GCA_041744075.1 Terrimicrobiaceae bacterium | reverse complement strand
TCCTAAGGATTCCGAGCGGGAGATCGCGCTTGAAAAGGGCAAAGGGACTCTTATTCCCGCCGATGTTTTGGATCGTGTCACTTTCCTCAGGCATGACTCTGCCAGTTTTGACGAAATTCCCTATCGGGCCTCCATGGATCTTGTATTCGTTGATGGAGCCCATAGCTATGAATACGTAAAGAGCGACTCATTAAAAGGGTGGAACATGCTGCGTTCTGGAGGAATTTTAGCTTGGCATGATTTTGTTCCCAGTCACCCTGATGTTGTGAAGTTTGTTCGAGAGTGTGGATGGAAGCCAAAACGAGTCACAGGGACGGCGCTGGCATTTTCTATAAAACCGTGATTGCCACCCCGAAGCCGCTTTTTTGCTCGGCCTTTCAAAACAAGGTTGCACTCAATCAAAATGGTTGGAGTCCTTGGGCTTTGTCTTAGTAATTCTCCGGCCTACAGTCAGCGTAAACTCAAAAAATCAATCTACTTATGTCTAACTCAACAAATCTTCTAAAATACAAAAAAAACATTTTCAGTCAATATGGTGAGGATGGGATCATAGCGGAGCTGTTTCAATCGCTGAAAATTAATAATGGGACATTCTGCGAATTTGGAGCATGGGATGGGATCCACCTTAGCAATTGTCGGAATCTGGCGTTGCAAGGCTGGTCTGGAGTAATGATCGAAGCTCTGCCGGAACGGTGGACAAATCTCTGCGAGAACTATTCTGCACTCGCAAAAGTTCACTGCATTAACGCAATGGTTGATTCTAACATCAATACAGTATCAAAAATTGTAGGCGACTGTGGTTTTAAACACCTAGATTTTCTCAGTATTGATATAGATGGACTCGATTATGAGATTTTTCTAAATCTAGATATAAAACCATTGGTCATTTGCGTTGAGGTTAATGCAGGCCACCCACCAGAGTCGCAAGAAAGGATACCATTGGAAATCGCATCTAATAACGTAGGGCAACCCCTCCAACTCTTCTGCGATGTAGCCAGTAGGAACGGCTATGTTTTGGTCTGCTACAATTCAAACGCGTTTTTTGTCCAACGGGAGAAAGCCAGCGAAGCGAATCTTACTGAACTAGATCCTGTGGAAGCGTATCGCGCATACTTGGCTCATCTCCCATTGGAGGAGCGGGAATTTTTATATCTTGTCAACAAGGGAGCGGTTTTTCCCAATTATAAATATAACAATCCATATATATCAGGAAAGGCACTTTCAATTCCGCTACTGACCCGCTGGATTCTGCTCCTTCAGTGGTCGCACCCATTTTTGAGAAGAGTTCTGTATAAACTTCGCGGGCGTTAGTTTGCGATATAAAATTGATGGCCAGAATAATCATCACAACATTCACGTATCCACCAAACAAAGACGGTGTCTCGGAAGCTGCTCACTCCATGGCTGTCGGTTTTGCGGATGCGGGGCATGATGTGATTGTATGCACTGGTTTCCTTAATGAGCGGCGGGAATTCCATCCGCATCCTAGAATTCGTGTCGAACAGTATCAGATTGAGACCACACCAAATGTCATCAAGGACTTTCCTCAAGAGTCAGCCCGTTACCAAGCATTTTTGCTCGGGGAGCAGCCCGATATCATTGTCTGCCATTGTTGGGAGATATGGCCAACATCCCTCGCTGAACAACTATTTCCTCGCCTCCATGGGGCAAAAGTCATGATCAGCCATGGTTACACCACACATCTGTGGCGTCCCAATCCGAGGCCGCCATGGGGCTTGGGCGTGCTCCTTCGAAGTTTGCCCAAACTTCTTTCCCTGCCTTATACAATCCGCAGCTACAACCGGGTGGTGTTCCTGAGCACTATTCGAAACCTTGATCGGTTTTTCGACCACTTGATTGCAAGCCTGATAAAATACAAGGGAATCCGGGTTATACCAAATGGAACTGATGCGGACCCCGCCAGCAATTCGCCTGAAGGATTTCGTCAGGCGTATGGACTGGTTGGCAAGATGATGATTCTTTGTGTGGCGAATTATAGTCCCCGCAAAAATCAAGCTCTTGCAATCAGGGCATTCCACCGTGCAAACATTCCGGGGTCGGAGTTGGTGCTAATCGGAAGCGAGCTTAATGATTACGGCCGCAGCCTCATTGGTTTGGAGGAGGAGATGCGCAAGCAATTCGGCAAAGCAGGAAGGGTTCACTTTCTGGAAAAATTGGAGCGAC
>JBGTLQ010000300.1:0-24140 GCA_041744075.1 Terrimicrobiaceae bacterium | reverse complement strand
GCCATCCCAAGCTTTGCACCATGAAAGGTTTACAATGTACAGACATTTTTTCACTCCCTCAGATCTTTTTAGCATGAGATTTGTGGGTAATTGAAAGCTATACGTGACACTTACTGAGCAATTTAATCCTGGATTGGTAAGGTTTTGTTCATCGGCGGCTGTTTTTCTGTTTGGCGATAAAAATACAACCAGCCGATTTCTGGCATGACAGCGTTTTTCGCTGTTCATGCCCGTATTTTTTCTCCCGCAAACCCTCTTCTCCCCTTTATCCCCAGTTCTCGGACAAGCTCTACTTAACAACTGCTCCGCCTGTCTTCAACCGATACCAGCTTTGTCAGTTGGTTTAGACGGAAGCCAACATCAGAAATAGGCCGGAAAGGCATCTCGACGATTGGCCGACTCTTGAACTCGCCCCAAACCAAACTTTAACGCGGACCAGAGAACGAGAGGCTCCCATCGGTGAGATTTCGGGGCCCGCTCTGGGCTTTTCCCTGTATCTGTATGCCGTCGGAGGATTGATAGTTCCAGGTATTTGCGCCAGCAAGCCGCGCAATCAGGAAAAGCGCGTCTGATAGTTGCATGGAACCACCTGCATTCGGAACGCCATTCTTGATGGCTTCGACTACCCCTGCTTCGGTTAGCAGGCCCTTGTCGCCAGGATAGGACATGGACGTAACCAACAGGAAAGGAGAGAACTTCTGGCTTCCATCATTGAAGGACACCCCGCTCAGCGCTCCATCAATTGTCTTGAGTTGTCCCTTGGAAATATCAAAGGAGACAGGACGCTTGACAACCGGGCCATCGTGCAATTGCGGAGCGTTCTTCGGTCTGATAAGGATATTGTCGCCGTTGAGCTCTAACGCATAGTCGGTCTGTTTCGGAAGGACAGAGCCAAGGGCTTCCCAGCTTTCAGCGGCTTTGGTTAGCTCATCCTTGCCGGTTATCGTCTCGTTGAGACCGGGAACGGTTTCAATGCCTAGACAGGCGTTGGGATATTTTTGCATCATTTCCAGCGCGAGAGCCGAGACAGATGCGGAATGAGGATTTTCGGCTCGCGAGGAAAGCGAAAACGCGGCAAGCACGAATGAAGCAATATAGAAGGTCTTCATATTGAGTATTCTTGAGGTTTATTTGGTGAGCTTCGTTGCATTATATTCCCAATTGTCGCCGACCGTTGGATCGGTGCACTTGAACTCAATGTAGAGGTTGTAGCTGATCGAGCCAAGTGGATAGTTCGTCACCGAGGGAATTTCCGCCCGATACGAATGGCTGCTGCTGCGGATGATGACCGACGCCTTGTCGAAGTTGAACGTGGTGCCGCTAGGGTATTCGGCCTTGAAGTTTACAATCGCGCTTTGCACCATTCCAAGGGCGTTTTGCACCTCGACCGGATCTTGGAAGCGACTGTTCGACACGCTAGCGAAGCTACCGGTCAGCTTTGTCCAAGCTGGGATGCTGATGTTGCCCTTTGGTTTCACAAAGCCCGTGGGGGTTCCGTTCACCGTCGCCGTTCCCTCGACCGTCACTGCGCTGCTTACGGCTTCCCTAATTTCCAGTTTGGACTCGGTTGTGGAGTTGATCTCCTTAGTTGAGCCGGCCTCTATTTTTACCACCAATTTCGCTCCGATAGAATTGGTCATCAAAGTATTGGTGGAGGGAATGTATGTCTCCAATTTGACGGTAGCGGGTCTCTGGATGTTCGCATTTGTTTGCGCCATCGCCGGGATGCACACTGCCGACAAGAAGACCGCCATCTTCAAACCGTTCAGAGGAAGTTTTTTTGGAATCATAGTGCTAGGCGTTTTAGTTAGACGATTCGGTCTGTTCGGTGTATGAGCCGTATTCGCCCTCAAATTCCTGGGTGCAATATACCGTGATCTGATATTCTCCCTCGGTGTTTGTATGGATGGTCAGGGAGCCATCGCCATTGTCGGTCCCACTAAGAGGTCCGTAATCCCAGAAATAGTCTGGATCACCAGTGGGTTCGTCGCCATCGCAGCGAGGAACCGGCACCTCGCTCGTGGTGAAGGTCAAATCGCCGTCCGTGTCATTGTAGAGTGCAAACTGCTCCCCCTCGTTAATTGTTGATGTCGGTTGGTCCGCCGCGTGGGCCGAAAGGGCGAATCCTAAGGCAAGGAAACCCATTAACAGCAAGCAATTTGCTACGTTTGGTGCAGGTTTTTGTGTCATAAAATGGAAGTCGAAAGGTGCAAGTCCTCCTGGTCGATCTTGCGAAACATTTTGTCGAGTTGTCGAACCTTGTAGATACCGTTTCCCGAGGTTATTACCTCTTCAATGCCCTGAGTCGTGTAATTAAACGTCTTGACGATGCCGCCCGCCAGGGTCTTTTTTACCAACCGGCCCTGCTCGTCGTAAAATTTCTGGATGTGTAACTTCCCGTCCACGAACACCTCCGACTGTTTTCCAGCCTCGTTATACTTATAGGTAAAGATGTGGGGCGAGTTCATCTGAATGTAAAAACGGATCAAGGCGCCGTTTTCATCGTAGCTCCAACTGCGCATCACGGTTTCTTTTGCGCCCTTCACGCTCGTCACGCTTCTGGGTTTTCCGTTAAGCTTTCCGCTAGTGAACCATCGTTTAATCTTCTGCGTCCCATCCATGCTCCTGACTGTCTCAACTCCGTTTTGTGCATCTAGATGCCAAAACTCGGTCTGGTTATTCCCATTCATTCGCTCGATGGCTGAGTTGTCGGATGGTCCGGCGCCCGACTTGACATTATAAATCCAATTCCCATCTCTGCTCACAAGCCGATTCGCAGCGCTCCAAACGATATCCCTCTCTCTATGGCCAGCTCGCTTGACTGTCATTGTAGGTTGGAGATTTCTGTCCAATGCGTATGTGAATTCCCGAATCAGGTCGGTTGATGTACTCCCTGACAAAATCCGTGCAACGCTCAAATCCTTTCCAACAATCAGATTATTCCCCTGAACGTTTTGAATCCGAGGCTTCTCACCCAAAGCAATGGCATATTTCTTCCCTTCAATCTCCAATGCTTCAACCTTTCCACCCAATCCTTTGACTACTTTAACCAAAACCTTTCCGTCCATTGTCACATCTTCCACTTGCCCGGCCTGATCCCGTTTCACAATGACTCGTTTACCCTTCGGCGTGCCCATTTCAGTCAGGCGTCCGAGCGCGTAAGTGAGGCTCCATCCGCAGGGAGCCCAGACCTTGATTGTGTTTGAGCCAATCTCGCCCTTCCAACCCTTCACTCCGCCGATTGTCGTCGGAATTTTGGGATCACGTCCGAATCCAGATGTGTAGCCGGTGGGTTTCATGATCTCGAACGTGTTATCCCCGGTTTGGATCATGTAGGAGTCCAGAAGCGGCATTACCCAGCCGTGGCCAAGGTAGGGTGAACTGGTTTCACGATTGGACTTGAATCCGATGACCAAAGGGAGAGGTGTATCTTCCCCGATGTCGATGTCGGCAATTTTATCCCAGTAGCTCACATATCCGAACGCATCGACTCCATCGAAATGATCCTTTGGCACATCAAACGATCCTCCGCAGCCGGCAAGGGAGACTGCCGATGAGGCAGCCACTGCCAATGCGGAGAGCAGGATGGTTTGGATGCTGCGGAGATTCATGGGTTTCCGAAGTACAAATATGCTGGCGCGATTTGATTAAGGCTCGCCGCTGCTTGATCCGCTTGAGTCACCGCTTGAGCAGCTTTCGCTGGTCAATGGACGGAGAGAAGCAATTTGGGTGCCGTCCTGCTTAACTTGCCGGGCGTAACCGACAACGACAAAAACCCAGAGTACGACAACAAAAAGACCGAGTCCGAAGAACCCGCGTGAATGCTTGATGAGTTTGCTCATAGCGGAGCCGAATATTTCAGATATATATCCGAGCGTCAATCTTATTGCCTTTTGGGCGTGCTAAGAATTTGTCACAAAGATCCAGTATGGGGCCACTTCACAAATCGAAAGCGGTTTGGATTTTAGTCAAACTATAATTTATGCAGGGCCAGTTTTATGGCAAACCAAAGATTCAAGATTCAAAGCGCAATCATTGCGGTTTGATTTTCGAACAATTTCTCTTTCTCACTTTGTATAGTTTTTGCTCCTTTGATATTCCACCCACCCAAAGCAGATTCATGATAAGAAGAGGTTCCAGTGGCTTACGGTAGCGTCCCTCGGACGTGGCTACATTCTGAAACATCAAAAATGCAGTGAATAGGGTGGTGGCCACTGGCAAAAGCTCAAATCGTCTTCGTAATAAATCACGAATGTTGATATCCATCACGTAGAAAATGAGAGGAGCCCAAAGCCAGCGTAAAGCCACGCACAACCAGCCATCCCACTCATCCATGTTGCAATCCGGCCAAGACGGGGCGAATAAAAAAAGAACAATGTTTTCCCCCCACTGAGCCAACCATTCCCCAGCATCCAGAGACAATTCATCATAGGCGCGACGCCATCCTGCTTCTCCCGAGAGGGTGTCGGCATGGACGACGATGGTTGAGTCCTCGGTTCCCCGCCGAATTCGCCATGGGCTGAGAGGTGCCAAAGGGATCATGTTACAACTTGGAGAGACAAAATTCCAGTTTTCCCTGCCAAAATGAATCTCGATTTTTCTGGCACCGGATCGGTGCTGGATTTTTGTGATCCATGGATTTCCCAAAGGAGCGAAGAATCCCAGAGTGCTTTTGGTTCGGATTGCAGTTGGCGCAAGCATGACTGCTCCAATAAAAGCGAGAACAAGCGTAGATTTCCAACGTCCAGGGGCCACCCATCCCGTCCATAGAAGACAGATGGCCGCCAAAGGGAGTACCGTGGGTTTGGTCAGACAGGCAAGCACCCACACGGCACAGGAAAACCCATAGGCAGCCAAAGTGCGCTTCCTCAAGTGCCGCGCCGAGAGCCATAGACCCAAACCCACGAATGGGAGGAGGAGCGTTTCCATCATGACATAATTGTAAATGACAAAGAGAGATGGCATGAGTGCCAGAATGGCCCATGTGATGAGAGCGCGACACCGATTCATTCCAAACTCTTTGGCAGCACGATAAAACAGCCATGGCATGACCGCTGAAAGAAGACCCGATATCGCTGCAAAGAGAAGGGCGTTTCCATGGGATGTTTCCTGAACGATCCTAACGAATATTTGATAGACAATCGGATCCGATCCTCCCATCAATTCCGGGGAAAAGAATTGTTGGCCATTGACCCAATGTCGAAGCGGGTCAGACGTCAGTCGATCCAAAGGGTTGCGGTAAAACGGCAACACCAGCCGGATTACCGTCCCAAGGAGAATCAACACCCAAAGGAAAAACGGAGTTTGTTGGTTATCGAAAAAGCGATTCCATTTCAGACCGCGCCCGGATACGATTGCAGTCTTGTTCGATTCAGAATTGTTGCACGCTGAGGGCACATTTTTTTATGACCGATCCCATACCAAGAGGCAATGCAATAGGCTGCGGAAAGCTTTGGAGCACCTGCCAAATTGTGGCTGTTCCTCTGCTTTTCGTTTTGGTGGCCGTCATCACCTGGCCTCTGACTTCGGATTGCCATCCAGATCTTGGACTGTATCGGAGAGCCGCCGAGCAAATCATGCAGGGGCAACTGCCCTATCGGGACTTTCGCTTTGAATACCCTCCTTTTGCCGCCATAGCTTGCTTGGCTCCCATCCCCTTCTCAATGGGAGATCTTTCACCGGAGCGATTCCGGTGGGGATTTCTTTTTGCCAATGGTGTCTATCTCACGATCATGGCAGGGACACTCCGGCTGACATCAAATCAAAAGGCTCAAGATGAACCCATTCAGTTATGGGTCCTCACCCTTGGGGCAGGCATCTTGTCACCATTCCTTGCATGGAGATATGACCTATTTCCTGCGATGTTAACCTCTATTGCTTTTTTAGCTTCAACGAGGGGGCGAGCATTTCTCGCCGGGGTTCCTACGGGCTTGGCGATCTCTGCGAAGCTATACCCTGTCGTCCTGCTCCCAGTGCTGTGCATCATGTTCACAAGGCGAGGAGAGCTCAAATCTGGACTGTTCATGGGGTTGGCAGCTTTCGGCAGCCTTGGCTTAACCCTTTTGCCTTTCATCCCTGATGGAATGACCGGTCTGGGCAAGATGCTCACCTTTCACAATCAGCGCGGCGTTCATGTTGAAAGCTTGAGTGGAGGAATCGTTCTCCTCTCCAATCTCCTGAGTGGGCAGTTCACCCCTCTTGGAGTGAGCTACGGGGCGTGGCATATTCATTCCCCAGTATCCGACGCATTGGCTTCGCTGCACGGTGCATTTTTCCTCAGCCTTTACGCGATTTTTATTTTGATTGCATGGCAGAGAATTGCCCAAAGTCGGACTCAACTCATCGGAGCCCGGGATCTGGCAGTCCTCTCAGTTGGGGCGCTTCTCGTGTTTATTCTCAGCAACAAAGTTCTTAGCCCTCAATACCTCGCATGGCTGTTTCCATTTGTTCCTTTTTTGCGGCCCTTCCAGGCTATCCTCTTCCTACTATCTTGTGCTGCGAGCATCTTGATTTTCCCAGTGGCCTATGATGCTCTCCTTCACGAAGAGCCATGGGCGGTCATTCTTCTCAACATGCGAAATGGAATCATGCTGCTTCTGCTAATCTCTGTTCTGCTTGATCTCACAGGAAAGCCTTCTGCTACCTCGGGGACCACTTGAGGCCAGGCACTGGATGGCTTCACATTTCTTCGGAAATGGGCTCTGTGAGATACGGATAGACCATGGTGTGAAGTATAGGCAAGAACCGTCGATTGACTTCATCGGCCAAAATAGAGGAAACGTCATTTGTCTGGTCGAATTCTTGACGGACTTTCTGAATCAGGCAGAGATGATCCTTGTCAATGGTGAACTCAATGCCGAATTCCGCTTTTCGTGCTTGCTCAAGCGAAGGAGAGTCTGCGGCAATCTCTTCGAGCAGTATCTGTCGCGGGTCTTTCCCGGTGTGACAGAGCTGACGGCGAATGCTTTCATCAAAAAAGACACATTTTCCATTCGGGAAGATATCGATAATGAATTCCCGAGATCCTTGATGGCACGCCCAAACGAAGAGTGGTTGATCTGATGATGGCATCTCAATGACCACTACAAGCCCCAGGGAATCGGGGCAAGAAAACACACGTTTTTAAAAACGGCTGACAGGATAGGCACGGATGAAAAGAATAGGAGGGAGACTTTCGTGAGGGAACCCAAGTGCGGTTTAAAGGATGAATCACTGCCGCTGTCATCAACTCGTTGCTTCCCATCAAAGGTAACACAGCAGGCCGAGAAATATGATGGAATGAATGGCAAAGAGACCGACTATAATCCCAACACAACGCGGCCACTGCCTTGTAGCCCGTGCGACCCAAAAGGCCATTGGGACGAGAAGGAGGACTGCGAACCGGAAGTCCTGATTGCAGGCGAAGGGGAGTTTCCAGAAGTAAACAAGCAGCGATCCGAAAACAGCACCCGCCGTCAGAAATAGCGGAACAAAGTTCGGATCTCGGGAGCGCAGGGATAGGACAAAGCCCGCTGTGGCACAAACTAGCAATGCCAGAGTGCAAACCACAAGCGCCCTCGCAGGAAGGAGCAAATGATCACCCCATACCCATTCACCGAAAAGCGAAGATTTGAAGAATGCCTCAGCCAGAAACATCCGGCGTGTCTCGTCCCTCCATGTGCTCAAAAAGGGTATCTCAATCACTTTTATAGGATTAAATGTCGCCATACGTTCCAGAGATCGAGGAAGCCGCAGGCCAGGTCCCATGTCATTATTTGCGGCGATAAAGGCCGTTGGGCTATCCGAGATAGTGAGCCTGGGAATCTGGTACCATCCACAAACAATCACGATAATTGCGGCAAGCATTCCGAGGGCTATGCCTTTTCTTTGGAAGGAAACCAGCCTTTGCACAGCTATCAAACAGACGCTGACAGCAATTAATGGAAGGGTTGTGTTTTTTGTGAGCATTCCAACCCCAAGGCAAAATGCGACGAGTGACCACCGTTTGAGGCTGGGTTCCTGCCATGCGCGAATAATGAGCCAGAACCAGAGGAAAGCTAAAAAATTGAAAAGTGAATCATTCGATAGGCGAGAGGCAGTGAAAATAAATCCAGGGTAAACGGCCAACACGGAAAGAAAAACTGCATGCGGCCATGGATTTTCGTCTGGCTTACCCAATAGGCGGATACCAATCGGATAACACAATAAAAAGGCTCCAATCCCAAGCAGGAGGGACAAGAACTGCCATGACGCATAGAGCGAAGAATTGCTCTCCATCCCGAGAAATCGCATTATCCCCGCATTGATGGCATAATAAAGCGGTGGCTGGTGGGTTTCCCAACCAAGCAGAGGCGGCGGCAATGTCCCCTTCTCCGCAACGTATTTGATGTATTGAACATGACCTGGGGTGTCATACGACCGGGCCGAATACAGAGTTGCTGAAGTGTAGAGGATGCGAATGCTGATCCCAAGCAACAAAACCGTAGCAAGGGCAATCGGAAAAGCCCGTCGATAATGAAAATGCAAGCCGAGCAGAGCGCATGCGAAGGAGGCAATGAATGCAGCTAGCAGGATGAGATGCGACGCAGCTGAAGGATCAAGCGTAAGACGGAATGCCACCCGGCCAGCCGGTTTCTCAATCGAAAAACCTAGAATATTGTCTTCCGATTTCAAATGCCCATTCATTAGCACCCGTGTTGGAGTTTGATTACTCAAAACCTTGGGAGGAACAAAATTCGTAGTCTCACCGTTAATCGTCATCTCATGCAGGTGGCCTGTTCCATAAAGGGCCAACGAGCCAGGAAGCAGTAACGGACTCCGCAGTGGAATTTCCCAAGTAACAATACCCTGCGAAGCACTATCCGCAGAAAACGGCCACGCCCTATCAACCGATTCAGCCCCATCAACTGAGTAACTGGCAGATTGGAAAAACGGGTAAACTGCCCAGGAGAGCATCACCGCCACCACGAATAGACCAATGGATGCCAAGAATAAAATGCGCTGTGGACTCCTCCGAATCATATATGATTTTGTTCTACCACACCAACCCAGAAACTCGGTAATAAATTATAAGATAGTTCCAGCTAGGATCAACTTAGTGGAAATTACTTTCTTACCTTACACGGCCTCATCTTCGCTCCACGCAGGTCAACCCCGTCGGTCAGCATTGCCAGCGCTTCGGGTGCCAGCAGGAGCTTTCCAGATCCCTCGCCACTCTGCGCCCAGGAAAAGGTTCCCTTTTCCAACCGTTTTGTCATCAACCACAATCCCGTTCGGTGAAATACAGGATCTTGATCCGTGTCCGACGCCGGTTGAAGAAAACAAAGAGCGCCCCGTTACGAATGTCCTCCTGCAATCTCCCGGCCACCAGACCGCAAAGTCCATTGTATCCCATCCGCATGTCGCAGGCCTCCAAGACCACGAAGATGCGCAGACTCCCCGTATAGCTTAGCATGACCATCCGTATCCCAGTCCCTGGAGAAGCTGCACAGCCATTCCACGCGAGCCCTCCCCGGGAATTCTGACTCGCAAACTTTGAGCAATTTCAATGGTCAAACCCTCCGAAGGCTGGTTTTCAACAACGGCCTCAATCCACGCAGCCCCAGAACCCAGCACCTTCACCGAAGCGGTCACTTCACGGCTCCGGCGCCGCCGTTGAACCCAGCTCATGAATGTGGGGTATTCGATACCAGCATGACGGGCAAACTGTGCCCCAGTCATGCCACTCTTCTCGATGGCATTAACAATGTCCTCCTGTTGTTGCCGTGGCGTCAGAACATGACCACGCTCATTAATTTTCAGTATTTGGTTTTTCTCGTTCATAGATGTCAGAGGAAAATCTATGACACCTATGTACATTCCCGCCAGAGGTGCTCCACCGGACGCTTACGTAGAAGTGTCAGATCGATACGATCTGATGGTTATGCCAAATCTAGGTCGATTTTATCGACCTGTGCTATAAGTGTCGCTTACGCTGCGGCTGCATCAAAATCACCTTAATATATCTGCATATCCTCATCCCCAAAGGCGCCATGGCTCTCCCCTGCGGACCATCTCCCCCGAGGCCACTGGCAGCTTGCCTCCCAATACCTTGATCGAGTGCTTGCGACCGTAACCACACATCTTACGCACCCCACTTCCCTCGCCCAATTCGAGCACGCCCACCGCATAGCATTTGAGTCAATTCGTCTGACTCATAGGTTTTTATGTTTTGAATGAATCAGAAGGGTAACATTGTATGATTTCTCACCATTATCGGTAACAATTAATAAGTATTTTCGAAAAACACCATCACTTTTTCCATTAGTATACTCTAACTTAATTATTTTGACTTCCTTAGGGGCTACTTCATATTTACATAACAATACTTTTATACATGAACAACTTGCTTGTATATCCTGAATCTTAATCGATGAGGTCGATAGGTTCTCAACTGTAATAGTAAGATTAACCTTGGACTCCACATAGCACTCTACAGGAATAATGGTTTTTTTGATTAATAATCTAGGGTTTTGCGAATCAGAATATCCTTTGGATGATGCAAAGATAAAAAATATGTAGATAAATCTACTAATAATCACTTTCACTGCAAAGATTTATATTTCATTTTTTCAAAACCATGTTTCCAAAGTGTTTTCATCTTTGTTTTAATCCTATTATTTGATTCTACAGCGTCAGAGCTAGGGTTAATTTTTGCTATTTTATCATTTATTGAAATACAACTTTCGACCTTGTTTAATAAGTTAACTATTGAATCTGCAGTTACCTGGGTTTCCATATTAACTATACCGAGCGAAATAACCACATCAGTCCACCAAGCTGCTAATCTCTCATTCTCAAGAGAGAATTCAGATTCATTGATTTTCTCCTCTTTGATATTGATACTATTTGATGGCTTTTCTAGAAAAAGCAGTAACTGATTGAGTTGTGAATCATCAATGACATCAAGCATATTTTGTAACTTGGCCAATAAAGCAAAAGCCTCACCTTCTGCATTCCTAACCTCGCTTTTAGCAAAGTCATTTCTGGTCTCAATGGTTTTAAAATAGCGCGTTCGCGCCAGATCACGAAATAGACTTATTCCTTGCAATAATTGATCTTCACTTATTGGAAAAGATTCCCATTCCTCTACTTGCCACTCATTATGTGCTAGCTTTTCTGAAGCACCATAAAAAATTGACTCCTGTACTGGCTTCTGACTAACTAATAATCCACAGCTTCTAAAAATATCGTTCAATGATGATACATTGATCTTATCATATAATCCTTCATACTCGGATGATGCTAGAAATATTTTACCTGCCGAGAGAATATCGTAAAACATTCTATTATACTTCGAGTCATTAGAGGCAAGAATAGAGGAAACTCGATTAAACCATGCCATGGCTGAAGTAGATCTATATTTTTCAAGATTGACATCCAATTTGATAGGATCAACAAATGAAGGGGGGGGAAACAGCACCGCCCATGTTTCATCCTTATCGAACTCAGTCTGAATTCCAACAATCATTTTGAGGGCAAGATGCATCCTTCTCATATTTCCATAGGCCGATGCCTTTTTGGACAGTGATGCCTTTGAGTCTAAGATAAAATCTCGTTTATACTGTATGAAGCCTTCTTCGTAAAGGTTTCCCCATTCCATTGATTTAGCCAAGATTTCAATGTCGGCGCCAATTATCTTGAAGTATTCATCAAAAAACTTTTCATCATAAATGTGGCTCTTTTCGGATTTTACCTGAAATGTGATAAATACGATAAGTAAAAAATAAATAGCAGCTTTTTGGATTTGCATTTTACAAGCTGCCAGCAGTCGTTATATTCATAATTTCTGACTATTGCACGAAGGGCTCTTTGAAACGAAGAAATTGCTGTCTATTATCTATCTTTATGTATTTGGGCAACAGTCAATTTCGTCTGTTTTTACTACTCTTCCTGTATCTTGTTTTGATGTCGGCAAGTTAGTATTAGTAGTAATACTTCCTTCATTTGTTGTTCCGCCAAGGGTTCTATTTATAACTTTATGATATGCACCCGACTTTGCATTGAACGCAGTTATTTGTGTTTCTCGTTTATAAACCTGCCAGAAAACCATTTTGTGATTTGCTCCAAAGCCTCCCTGCCCAGTTCCCGTTGATCCAATCGTGACAGACATCGTTCCGTTTCCACTCACACCTACACCAGACCGAGATGCTGACATGCCTACAGAAATTCCGACACTTGATGATACTCCAGGGAAGCTTAAGGTTTTCCCAGTCTCTCCACAGTTGGTATGTCCAGTGTCATTGCCTCCATTTAGTGCAACAAATGTGTCGGAGCCTTTGATGTTTTCAAAGGTTCCACTAAAATAATGATCATACATACTTAGGGTGTCGCTGGTGCTGGCAAAATAGATATCCCCAGTTTTATCTGGAAGAGTGTAGTTTGGATTTGGATTTGGCGCTGGTGGGTTTGGAGTTGTAGTCTCATCATCAGTGTAAGCAGTTTTGTTTGAAATCATAGAAAATGGTTCGGTCGAATAACCCAGTGATCCATCTTCGCATGTAAACTCATACTGCACCTCCCCATTGTAAGTATTTGGTCCCGGTGGAAGGTCAACGGTGTTTGAATTCGATGTGCTATTTTGGACACCATTGCCATTTAAATTAAACTGGTAACGAGTATCTGTCAGGGTCCATGAGCCGTTCGGGGCACCTGTAGTTGAGCAGCATGTAGGGCTAGTAGGTGTTGGTGCTGGTGTTGATGGTGTTGCGGTTGCAGTCACACTACCAGCACAAAAGTAAGTCTCGTTACCGCTGGTATATGAGCCAGTAACACTGGCACTGGCAGCAAGACAAATAGAAGGAACAGTATTTATTATCAATAGGAATGAGGCGATCACTGCTGTGTTAATTTGATTTATTATTTTCATGGATTGTTAATGATTTAGGTGATGTAAGGTGCATATTTGTTAGCTTTGATATTGCTAACGATGTTGATGTTGTTATCCAACCATCAGCTATTGTCATATATTTACATGACAATTCCCCGGCTTCAGATTCGTATATTTCTACTATCTTTGCGTCTGAAGGCGAAGCATTAGGTGAAATTGAACTAAGAAGGATAGCAAATTCCGAATCAGCATTATGAATCCATGTTTTGCGGTTTTTGCCATCATTCCATGTTTCCCTCATGACAATTCCATCAATTTGATATGCCATTCTAACATTTTTGCCATTAACTACGTCTGAAATTGTTAGCTTGTTCTCATCGCGTATGAAATACCTAACTAATTCACCTCTTTTTTCACGTATTATTTTACCATTCTGATCATAAGACAATTCTCTAATGTGTGGTTTTTGACTGGGCTTGGAATATTCTTGTCGTCGAATTTTTCCACTTAGTGCTCCTCCTACAAATCTTGTTGTTTTTACAACAGACCCATCAGGGTTTGTTTGACTTTCTACTCCATATTCTTGATCATGGCACCACTTTTCAATTTTTCCTTGAGAATTTATTCTTTTTAATTCTATAAGAGAGGCGCTTCCGGTATCAGTGTTCTTGTTTTCGTACGTCCACTCTCCGTCTTTAACGATAATATAGTTGCTAGGATTCCAAACAATTTCTCTCTTTCCTTGCCCATCCCTATTTACTATCATCTTCAGTTGGAATTCATTATCAACGCCGTATGAGAACTCTCTGAGCGGCACACGCGATTCGTCGGCAATCAAGATTGATGCAAGGCTCGCATCTTTTCCTGCAATCACATTATTCCCGGCAATGTTTTGCACTCGTGGTTTCTCGCCCATTTCAATGGCATGCATTTTTCCTTCGACATCCACACCCGCAATTGCACCTCCAAGTCCCTTCACAACCTTGAGCAAGACCCTTCCATCCATTGTGACATCCTCCACTTGACCGGCTTGGTCTCGCTTCACAAGAACTTTTTTACCCTTTGGAGTCCCCATTTCCGTGAGACGTCCCATCGAGTAGGTCAGGCTCCAACCGCAGGGAGCCCAGACTTTGATTGTGTTTGAGCCGATCTCGCCTTTCCAGCCCTTCACGCCGCCAATGGCTGTTGTGTTTTTTGGATCACGCCCGAATCCAGAGGTGTAGCCGGTGGGTTTCATGATCTCGAAGGTGTTCTCACCTGTTTGGATCATGTAGGAGTCCAGAAGTGGCATTACCCAGCCGTGGCCAAGGTAGGGTGAACTGGTTTCACGATTGGACTTGAATCCGATGACCAAAGGGAGAGGTGTATCTTCCCCGATGTCGATGTCGGCAATTTTATTCCAGTAGCTTACATATCCGAACGAATCGACTCCATCGAAATGATCTTTTGGCACATCAAACGATCCTCCGCAGCCGGCAAGGGAGACTGCCGATGAGGCAGCCACTGCCAATGCGGAGAGCAGGGTAGTTTGGATGCTGCGGAGATTCATGGATTTCCGAAGTACAAAAATGCTAGCTCGATTTGATTAAGGCTCGCCGCTGCTAGAATTGGAAGATCCGCTTGAGCAGCTTTCGCTGGTCAAAGGACGGAGAGAAGCAATTTGGGTGCCGTCTTGTTTCACTTGCCGGGCGTAGCCGACAACAACAAAAACCCAAAGTGCGACTACAAAAAGACCGAGTCCAAAGTACCCGCGTGAATGTTTGATGAGTTTGCTCATAACGAAACCGAGTGTTTCAGACGAACGCTCGTACGTCAATCTCATTGTCAACCAATTCATGTTAAGAAAATGTCGCTATGTGAGTTTCTGAAAACATTAGACGGATAAACAGCAATTCGATATTTGCATAAGTCACTGCGGTTTATGTTGTTGTAATAATTAGCGAATAATTTTTTGAAATGTGCCTACCAATCCAAATCGTTTTATCCACCTCGAGTAGATTCGATAAGCGGGTTCTTCGGAGAGATGTTTTTCTTCGGTTTTTGCCCTCATGTAGTAGATGAGATTGAGTAAAGCGAGCATGAGTGTTGCTCGAAGATTATCCTGCCATGTGGTGAAGGCGCAAAAAGGCAGATACATTAGCCACCATGCCAGATTTTTTGCCACATAGGCCGGGTGTTTCATCCAGCGGTAGGGGCCACTTCTAATGATTCCCCGGTTGGTCAGATTGGAGAAACGGCATCCGAAGGACAAGGTGGACCACACATAGACGGTGAGCACGCAGAGTATCATAAATCCCCAAGTGATAAAAACCACCGGATGACCATTGAGCATTGTGGACCAATCGTTATCGCCTTTATATTTTTGGAATGACGATAGGGCGGCAGTGAATGGGGTATAACAGATCAAAGTAACCACCCAGCCGAGCAGGTCTGGCTGAACAGAACGGATCTGGGAATCTAGAATACGCAGGGTAAGGACATATCCGATCGCACCGAAGAGGATGTCGAGGCAGTAAATGAGCTGAATGCCAGAAATATAGAGTTCATCAAATCGGGCGAGGTCCCACCCGCGACCTGTGAGGCCACCAAAGTTAGTGGCAAAAACGCTGACCATGAAGGGCAGGAAAAATCCTTTAACCACCCAACTTAGCGCATATCCACGGAGGCATTCGTAATCGATGGTTTTCCATTTTCCAAGAACCAGACACCCGGCGTACCAGTATCCGTCGTGGGGTTCGCTCATCCGCTCATCCACCCATAACATGTAAAACCAAGTCGCTGGTAACAGAGGCCCGACCACAAAAATCGCCGCCTCCCAAACGGGCACATATCTTTCTTTTGAATATTCTGGAAACAACCAGTAGGCACCGGCAAGCAAAGCCAATGTTGTCACGAACCCAAGATACTTCGTAGCCACACGGGACATGTTGGCTTTTCCCGCGATCGCTTTTAACCCGCTGGTCTGCCTCAGGTGAGTTTTTGCTCCGAAAACGCTGAGGAGCACCATGGGAATAAGCGTGGCAACACATGGAATTATGAGTTCCAATCCCCGGCTGGCCGTTGTCCACGTCGTCCAAAAAGGCATCGTGGCAATGGCCGTGGCAAATCCCATGAGACCACCCAGCGCAATGACCTGGTCACCGACGCGACATCCTTTCCTTTCGGAGAAGTCCAGAGTTTGCTTCGGCGAATGGGTGTTTTTGCTTCTGAAATGAGGGGCATGAGGCGGGGGCCCCATAGCTGATGGGCTCATGCCCTGTCAGCTCGAGAAAATGCCCACGCTGATGCGACTGCAAGCAGAAATGCCCGACCAAAGGAAAACCATGCTGACAGGACCGATGGTTCGGACGAACCAAAGCATCCACAGTCAATCGGGAGGCCTCGGGCGATTCCCTGGCCAATCGCCATGACAAAAACGAGAGCGAGCAACAGGGCTGCCAAGAGACCGGCTCTCAGCTTCCATCCGAGAAGAAGCTGAATCCCGAGAATCACTTCAAAGGGAGGCAACCCTAGCGCGATGAGATTGATGAACTGGGGAGGCAGCATTTGGAACGTAGAGATGCTGTCTGCAAAGGCTTGAGGGTTGATGATCTTTGTGGCCCCAGCGTAAAGAAAAATCCCACCCAGCGCGATGCGGATGAGAATCAGAAACCACGGGTGATTGAGAAGGTCATTTTTGCGCACGGTGCGTGTCAGGCATTCTGAAGACGCAGCATCTGTGTTTTTTAAAGATTCGCACTCAAAAGATTCTGAAATAGCAGTGGGTGCTGGATCCGAAATAGTCTTGTTGCTCATTGTGCTGATTCTTCCGGTTTGTTGGCTTTTGTCCATTCGCTCCACCCGCCCACAAAAATGGATGTGTTTGTGAATCCAAGAGCCGCGAGAGACTTTTTGACGAGTTCGGCATCCTCACACGATGCGCTGGCGCAATAGATCACGAGTGGTTGCTCGCGGTTTGACTCTAACTGGGATTTAATCCCAGTGTATGATTTCTCGAAGTCATCCCTCGCCAGGCTGAGTGCGCCGGGAACATGTCCGAGCCGGTGAAAGATTTCCGGGCGGGCGTCAAGGATCAGGCCCTGATTGCCATCCACGAAGGCTGAAAACTCCTGTAAGGATAATTTTTCAGGCAAGGTGGCAGGCAAGGTGGCAGGCAAGGTGGTAGCTGGTGCAGGAATATTTGCAGAAATCCGGTTCACGGAATCCTGCAAGCGTTCAGCCTTGGATTGGTAGATCCAAGGGAGGGGGGTGTCTCGAAATTGGTTCAATACCATCCCCATGCACAACGCGGTGGTTGCGCAGAGCCAAAGGTAGATGAGATCAGAGCGAAGAGAGGTGAGCATTATCGTCCAAGTGAGACTTCCAAAGCATCAAAGGCAGTTTCTTGAACATCTTTTGGCAATTGATGGAGAACCGAAGCAAGCGTGTTTTTTGCACGCTCACGATCTTCGTGGGAGACCTGATGCCAACGTTCAAACCGTTTCGGCAGCTTGCTGAGGTGGGTCTCAATGCCGCGGATGGGAACGATGTCCAGACTGGGTGACTTGGCTTCCACACCAGCTCGGTGGAGCGGGAGCGTGCCAATCAAAATCGCGCATTCTTGTTGCTCTCGTGCTTCCGGGTTTTTTGCGAAATACGCGTGGAGGCGTTTGGCTTGATCAACCAGTCGTTCGGAGATGGCAAGTTTTTCCGCAATCTCTCGAATAGAAATCAAAGCGCAATCATTGCGGTTTGATTTTCTGTTCCCGCCTTTTTTGAAGCAACAGGCCTCAAACAGTGCCCACATTCGATAAGCGAGGGCACTTTTACTCCAATCCGCTCTGACAAGGGAAGAGCAGACGGCATTCAGCGCCTCTTCTGCCTTTACCTCCACGTAGGGCAAATCTGGAATCTGTAGTTCCTCTGCAATGGTTAATCGGTGAATCCCATCAACAACCAAGAGCTTGTCTCCCTCAATCACGCATTTGAGGGGTTCTCGAATCCCCTCGTTTTTGATGGATTCGCAAATTCTTAAAAATGCTTCACTGCACTGTGGCAGCATCGCAATGTTTTCCACCAAAGGGTGGCGGCGGAAGCTGCTTCGTGGAGCCGTTTCAAATTGGCAGGTAGGTGACAAGTCAGTCATACGCTTTACTGGTTTCAAGAACCACCAGAATAGGTTTTCTGAATTGAACGACCAAATTCATGCGCTGGTTCATAGTGGATCGTCAACATTGCAACAAGAAAAAAGGCAATTTTTTCTGCATGTCCTGAGAATTTTGCAAGTGGTATCTGCTGACTAAAGATCACGAAACGAATTCGCAACAGGTATACCAACCAAGCACTAATGCCATTGTTCTATGATGGCGAATGTAAGCTAATGAATTCTGAATGCCTGGATTATCAGAGGGTTTCCGAAATCCTGCTTCAAACCATCCGAGTCATGTATTGTGATGAATTCTGTCTGAACAAATGAGCGAATTATAAGCTACGTATCAAACGTGAGCCTCTTATATGTTGTCAGCGAGGCGTTGTTGAGCACTCTGCCACATACGTAGTTTGACCTCAGTTTTGTAAGCATAAAATAATTCAAAGCTTTGATCCCACGAAACGTCGCCGCAAATGCGACCCTTAATTCCTCGCAAGTGATTTATTTCGTCGGATTTGGAAAATTGATTGGAATGCGAAGCTTCGCAGCAGGGGCAACTACGCAGGTCAGGCATTCCCCATCTGGAAGATCATCCGCATACGGAATACTCGATTTGTCAGGCTGAGGGAATGGCAACGCTTGACAAGGCATTTGCGGATTTTTTGAAACAGCGAAGGGGCGACCAAAGCTACGCATCCTTGGCAAGAACTCTGGGCATCTCAGAATCCACCTTGTATCGGCTGATTAACAGAGAGCAGTCAGCCACGTTGCGTGGCGTGGAAGCCATGTTGCAGCGCCTTCATTTGTCTCCTGCCGATGTTTTTCGGGAGGAAATTCACCGTAAACGAGATCGCCGGGGATAGCCTTGCCGTGAATGCGATCCAGACCAGACCCCCATTGTCCAGCGAGGTCTTCGGAATCTGGGATCGCATTCCTCTTTTCTGGCGGTTTCAGTTAGCAGGTTGGCTGGCTTTTTCGATTTTCTCGTTTCCTTCGAAGTGGGTGATGCTCGAAACCATCCCGGCCTCAGTTCTGGTTTCTATTTATCGTGATGGTTTGGGATTTTTGATTACCATCGCAATGAGGGAAATCTATAGGAGGTGTTACCACGATAAGATAACCAAAGTTGGTTTGGTTGGACTTGTCGCCGGGGTTTCTTTGGTGAGTGGGATGATTCTGACTCTCTTCAGCTTGGCCTTTCACAAGTTTCTCGATTTTGATGCTGAGAAGACATTCACCCCGCCGGTCATTTTCGGAATCTTCTACTTTCGCACCGGGCTTTGCTTGGGATGGAGCCTCCTCTATTTTGGGATCAAGATCCTCATGGAACGCTTGGACCGGGATCGCTCATTGGCTGTCGCTCAAGCTGCCGGGAAGGACGCAGAACTCCAAATGCTTCGAGCGCAGATGAATCCTCATTTCCTCTTCAACGCCCTCACCATGATTCAAGCAGGCTTAACGCGGTCGCCTGAGACACTCCGTCCAGTCGTTCAGTCCTTGTCAGATTACCTGAGTTTTTCTCTATCTCATCGTGACAGGAGCTTGATTCCAGTTGGTGAAGAGTATGACGCCCTGGTCGCCTATCTGGCAGTCGAAAAAGCGAGGTTTCGGGATGAGCTCGAGATTGATTGCCACATTGATCCTACCGCCCGGGAATTCCCAGTTCCCGGGATCCTACTTCAGCCGCTGGTCGAAAATGCCATTGGCTACGGGAGAATGACATCGCCCAAACCCTTGCAGCTTCGAATGCATGTTACAAAAAAGACCACGGGTGCTCTGGTGATTGAGGTCGCCAACACAGGAACGTGGGTTGAGGAAGAGGATCCGCGAAAGTTTGGTGGAGTCGGACTCGGCAATGTCCGCAAACGGATGGCCCTTCTCTATCCTGACCGGCATCGCATCAATGTGAAAACAAACAACGGCTGGGTAACAGTCAGCATTGAAATTTCCTCATGAGTGTTCGGGAATTGCGGACCATGATTGTCGATGACGAGGCCCCCGCAAGGGAATTCCTTGGTGATCTACTTTGCTCCCATACACAAGTCAAAATTGTCGGTGAGGCCAATTCTGTCGGAGCTGCGGCATCCTTGTATGCAGATCTTCGCCCCGATCTGATTTTTTTGGATGTCCAGATGCCAGATGGGGATGGTTTTTCGCTTCTGCCCAAACTCGAACCACTCCCTGCGATCATTTTCGTGACGGCATTCGACACGTTTGCCATTCGGGCATTCGACGTGAATGCCATCGACTACCTGCTGAAGCCTGTTCGTCCAGATCGGCTCGCTCGCGCCTTGGAAAACGTAGTTCATAGGCCGCCCCCCACCAATCCTCAACGACTTCGCGAGGACGATCAGATTCTTCTGAAATCTGACTCCAAAATGCATGTTGTTTTTGTGACACAAATCAGCGGCATTGAGGCAAAGGAGAACTACACCGAGGTTTTTCTGGCAGATGGCTCAACTGAGTTCATTCGCCGGACCATGAGCGAATGGGAGGGTCTTCTCCCAAAATCGCTTTTCACCCGAGTCCATCGTTCCCTGATCGTGAACCTCAATCATGTTCGAAAGGTTCTCGCAAACGATCGGGATGAGTCCGTTGTCGAATTGGCAGGATTTCCAAATCCAATTCCTCTGGGACGCAAGCCTGCCGCTCGTTTGCGCAGTGCCCTTCGGGCAAAGAACCAGGTGTGACGAACTCGTAAAAACAACCTCTTCGTCACAGAGTTCGGCGGATTCGTCACTCTATCGAAGAACCTTTACCTATTGGCTGCATGGTCCCCAGCCATGAAGCACTTCAATATCGTTGGCCCTCAGGTTCGCAGGCTCCGCAATCAGCGTGCATGGTCGCAGAACGACTTCGCCATCAAACTTCAACTTCTCGGGATGGAGAATGCCACTCGCGCAAAGATCTCAAAAATCGAATCGCGACTGGTCTGGATATCTGACGATGATCTGATCTTTCTCTCCCGTGCTTTGGGGGTCTCGATGGAGGAACTCTATCCAGATTTCATTCGCAGCGCGAAACGGCTCTACGAGGCCATCAGCATGTCGAAAGCCTCACGTTATGGGGCCATCATTTTCGGATTGATAAGTTGCTCCCAATCGGGAGCAGGGGTTCTTGATTTTGCGTTCAGGATGGCAGGCGTATGAACACACTACTCCTCGCTCAAGCATCACTGGATGGCGCACTTTCCGAAGGTCTCGGAATCATTGCAAAGTTCCTCTTCATCATCGCAGTCGTTGTCATCGCCCACGGCGGATGGCAGGTCAGATCAGGAAACGCAGACATGGGCAAAATGTCGATTGTCGGTGGCCTGCTTCTTGGGCTGGCCGTCCTGATCGCCGAGGCCCTTTTCAACGCAGGCGGAATGCCAACCATCAGCGTTTCATGATGATCCCCACACACGCCGGAGACGACAGCGATGGCAAAATCTGGGGAATCGAGGGGGTGAATATATTGTTCATGCTCGCTGGACTCCTCCTAAGCATCGGGCTTGCCATGATGCTAGCTCGGTATCACCCGCCAACGTTCAGCATAGGCGCTGGTGTGATGCCGTTCGCTTTGATCACCGGATATGTCTTCACACTGCGTCAGGGCAAACCGAAGTCCTTCGATACGGACCTGCTCGAAACCATCGCTGCGGGCACCGGCTGGATTCCTCCCTCCAATCAACCCCGCAACCCTTTATCCCATGCAAGCACCTAACGGCTGGTTTTCACACGACCTCATTATCTGGAACGATCTCGATAAACGCGGGTTCGTCACCAAGGGCTTCGTGCTCGACATGCCGGATCTCCGTCATGCAAGCGAACACGCACTTGATGCGTTTTATGCCTCGGTTCGGCAATTCCTCCACACCTTGGACGAAACCACCCGCGCACAAATCCGCTGGTCGGTGGATTCCAATTATCGGGACGATTTGACGGCTTACAAGACTGTCACTGATGAGCGCTGCGAACCAGATTCATGGGCAGCGATCAGCCGCAACGAACGGTTTAATCGGTATTGGAAAGCGATGCAGTCCGGGCAGCTTCGCCGGGAGAAGCTTGTTCTGTTTCTTTCCAAGCGGATTGCGGTGAATCCTCCAGCGGGGACTCACACGGCGGCTTTAAATGAACATCACCGACGGATCCTTGCTCAATACAACGAAGGCTTCGAGCAGCAGGGACGCGTCATTTCCTCATTGTTCGAGCCTCATGGATGTCGGGTCACCTCAATGACGACTGAGGCTTTATTCCGCTACTACGCGACGTTTTTCAATCCCTCTTATCTTCGCCGTGACGGCTACGATCCAGTTGGCCAGTTCAGGGAAGACGAAACCATTCATCAAAATTGCTGGCACCAAGGAGTGCAGGCTGGGAAGACGTTCGGATTCTTCGCCGATGGTTTTTACCACAACCTGATTATTCTTAAACGCCGTCCGCAGCGGACCCGGCGTGGGATTTTCTGGGCGCTGACGTCGCTGCCTTTTTTGGACTATGCGATCACGGTCAATCTGTATCCACAGAACATCCGCAAGGAAATTGGTCGCGCGGAACGCTCGCTCGAACGGGTGAGGGGCGATTATGCAGCGGAGGGTAAGCATTCGCTCCTGACCTCGAAGGAGGTCAAGGAACAGCGCATCAAGAATCTCGCACAAGGGGCCGTGGTTCCGCTCCTTTACGACTACGTCGTTCACGTGTGGGACTCGTCCGAGGACGGGCTGATTTCCAAGACCCGGCAAATCGAAACCGCCTTTGGTCAGATGGAGGATGCCCAGTGCTGGACGAGCAATGTTTCCTCAGCCGCCACAACTAAGAACATCTGGTTCCAGTCATGGCCGGGATGGATCTGGGGGAAATACACTCATCATGCTGATAACGGCTTGGATGAATGGCTGGCGGACATGCTGCCGTTCTCATCCACATTCACCGGGCATCTCGATGGGGCCGAGGCTCTCTATGATGGCAGCAACCGCAACTTGATCGGTGTCCGCAATTTCCTTTCCGGCACACCGCAACTCGCGGTTTTGCTCGGAATGACACGGGCGGGAAAGTCAGCGTTCATGTCGGATCTACTCTCACAGACCGATCCCTATTACGACTTCACCTTGATAGTCGAAGAAGGGCTTTCGTATGGCATCTGGTCGGAGGCCCAGGGGGCCACACCGATTGTCATTCAGCCGGATGGCGATCTTTGTCTGAACTATCTAGATACTCAGGGCGCACCGCTAACCAATTTGCAAATCACCACAGCTGCCGCGCTGGTGGCAAAAATGGCGGGCAACCCCGCCGATGAGGACCGTCGCAATCTGCGGTTGGCTCAAATCACTCAGTATATCGAGCAACTCTACGCTGATCGCTTCGAGGAGTGGATATCGGAGAACCCTACCCATTTGGACTTGGCCGCCCGCCACGCAATGGCTGCTCTGGCCTACAAGAAGACCCATTTGCCGGTTTCTTCGACGTTTTTTGAGGCATGGACGGAATTGCGTCATGCCGTCAGCGAGGATGAACGACGCAGTCTGATCGACGCTCCGACTTCTGAGGACGTTTCCCGATTCATCAAATCCCCGGATACCGAGCGGTATGTCAGGAACACAGCGTTTGCATTTTTCCAGCCCACCGATTACCCGACGCACGACATGTTGCAGCAGATGATGCTGGTTGCTCCCTTCCCTGAGCACGACCGCGACGAAATTAATCATTTGGCAACCTTGCTTGCACCTTGGAACGAACAGCGGCTCATCTG
This sequence comes from Terrimicrobiaceae bacterium, assembly GCA_041744075.1. Taxonomy (GTDB): domain Bacteria; phylum Verrucomicrobiota; class Verrucomicrobiia; order Chthoniobacterales; family Terrimicrobiaceae; genus JAJTZA01. Next base: position 435 of record JBGTLQ010000300.1, on the reverse strand, counting down.
CGGTCACTCCACATTGTCGCTCACGGGAAAGCTGGCCCATTTCGATCTGACCTACATCCCGGAGTCGAATCGTCAGTTGAAGGAATTGGCTGGATTCCTGATCGCGAACTACGGGCGGCAGCACATCATCACGCTGCCCAGAGGCGCTCGGAAACGGGTCATCTTCGAAGAGGTTGCCAGAACTTTGGATATTCCTGGCGGCGAGCAACTCGTTTCCGAGTTCTATGCGCAGTTATCGAAGTTCTCCACCTGGATCATTTCGATTGTTCAGCAATACAGCCGGTTTCAACGCTCGGGTATCCGCCCCATCGTCTTTGGCAACGCGAAGCAGTTCTTTTTTACCCGGATGAACGATCGCCGAGACATTGACGATGTTGCAAAGGATATCGATTTGTCGGAGACGACGAAGGAGGCGATTTCGCGTTATCCCCTTCC
>JBGTLQ010000299.1:0-4078 GCA_041744075.1 Terrimicrobiaceae bacterium | reverse complement strand
CGTTGTCTACGATCCCATTGCTGCGGGTGCCGGCAAGACACGCACCGATCATTTGCCCAATGTCACCGGCGTCGGCTCTTTTCCGCCAGTCGAGGATACGGTGACGCTCATCAAGGAACTCGTTCCTCATGTGCAAGCTGTTGGCACGTTGTACAACAGCTCCGAAGCCAACTCGCGAAAAGTCATTAGCGTGAGTCGTCCCCTATTCAAAAAGGCCGGCATCATTCTTGAGGAAGTGGCCATCGGCAACTCCAGTGAGGTGTATCAAGCCGCTCAGGCTCTCGCGACCCGGGAGATTCAGGCCATGTGGATCACGGGAGATAACACCGCGCTTCAAGCTTTTGAAGGAATCGTGAAAGTGGCAGAAGACTTCAGTTTGCCGTTAATTATCAACGATCCTGAATTCACCAAGCGCGGGGCCTTAGCCTGTCAGGGCCTGGGGTTTTACAAACCCGCGTATGTGTCCGCCACACTGGCTGCCCGAGTGCTTTTGGGAGAAGATCCACACCATATTCCCTTTGAGGAAGTGAAGGATCAAAAGCTTTGTTTGAATTTTGAGGTAGCCAAGCGCCTTGGAATAATCTTTCCTGAATCCCTCATTCAGAGAGCGGACGTGTTCTATAATCTGTCTGCGAAATTCGGGAGACCAGCCCGAATCGCATGGATTCCGGAGGATTCATCCATCAAAGCGGAACCAATCCTTCAGGACTTGATCCCAAGGCTCACAGAGTCGGGGCTGATAGAAGGGACGGATTATGTCATTCAACGCCTGGCCGAGAAGACCCTTGTCTCTACCGCAGAACAGGAAAAGACGGAAAGCCCCGACATGTATGTCACTGAAACGACCGTCATGGCTCACCGCATACCGCATCTTAGGACAACCAAGCCGGTTATTACACTGGATGCAAAATTTTTCCAATCGGAGATCGATGAGGACCTTCTTGCACGCGCAGTATCGCGAGCGCTTGCCTTGATTGATCCGTAAGGTAACACCGGCAGGAAAGTACAGGAAGGATTTCGCCATGTCTCCTCGCTGGTTGCATGTACGTGCAATTATCTTTATAAAGACACGGCATGAATCTGCACCTTGGAACCCAATAATTTCTTCCCAAGGTCGCCCTTTTTAACCGGGAGATCGCCCTGCCGTGTGGGAGTCATTTCGACGCATTGCGTTAGGCTTGGCTCTGATTAGCCTGACAGCAGGGACTCTTCTCCTCTCAGATTTGAATCGACGCATAGAAGCCGATGGAGCCCGGAAAACTCCCCGGCAACAAGCTGGGAAACCATGGAAACTGAATCTTCTGTACTATGTGGATGCGCCAGCGTATGAAGAGGCACTGGAAGGTGTGATGAAGGGATTGAAGGAATCAGGCCTTGTTGAAAACCGGGACTTCACCCTGATGGTTCGAAATGCCCAGGGAGACATGGCCACGGCCAATAGCATGGTCGATTTGGCGACAGCCAATGACCTCGACCTGCTTATCACGCTATCCACCCCCATGCTTCAAGCTGCGATAAACCGGGCCGGCAATCTACCCATCGTGTTCTCCATTGTTGCCAATCCGCTCCTGGCCGGAGCGGGCATGAGTAATGAACAACATCGTCCCAATCTCACCGGTATCTATACCACCAGTGATTTCCAGGGCATGATGGAAGTGCTTCCTCTCATCATGCCTCAGGTTCGCCGGATTGGCACGCTCTTTGTGCCATCCGAGGTCAATTCAGTTTTCTATAAAGACTTGCTCACGGAAGCGGCTCAGCAGGTGGGTGTGGAGGTTATTGCCGTCGGGGTGAGTTCAACTGCCGAAGTTGTGGACGGCGCACTCGCACTCACGAGCAAACAGCTCGACGCGATCTGCCAGATTTCCGATAATCTCACGAGCGCCGCGTTTGTGAGCATTATTCGCGCGGCGGAACAGGCTCACCTGCCGCTGTTTGGTTTTCAAAGCTCGCATCTCCATGACGGGGCGGTAGCCGTCATCGCACGAGACTTTGAAGACGCCGGACGAGAAGCCGCCTTTTTGGCCGTGCGTATCTTACAAGGAGAATCACCAGCCTCCATTCCGTTTCAGCCGATCCAACAAAGTCGTCTCATGATCAATCTGGATGTCGCCCGCGCAGCTAACCTCACCATTCCGACCTCGCTCCTTCAGCGCGCCGATGTCCTCCTGGGCAACCCATAATGGAAATCACGAAACATCGCACTTCCCGTGGGTGGGAATTACTGGTAAAAGGCAGGCTTGATGCCTACTGGTCTGACCATCTCACCAAATCGCTCGCCGAAGTGATTCGTGAAGGCACCGACCACGTCACGTTGAATCTCAGTGAAGTCATTTACCTCAGCTCGGCGGGCATTCGTGTGTTGATCCAAACCCATAAACAACTTAAAGGCATGCAAGGCATGCTGGTAGTCTCGAAACCTTCAGAACATGTCACCACGGTACTAGGGATGGCGGGGCTGGAGGCTCTGCTATTGGGTTCTCCCTCCTCGGAAGAAGGAGTATCCGATGTTCCGACCTCGAAACAATTGGAGCGGGGGCATGTGACTCTGGAGGTATTTGACGGTCCACACCAAGCGTCATTAACCTGCCAGATCGTCGGCAACCCCGACCAGCTGCTTGATTGTCGCTTTACAGAAGCAGATAGCCAAACGCTCTCGTTTCCTGATTCGACCTTTGCGATCGGGTTAGGCGCAATTGGCGAACATTTCCAACAATGTCGAGGACGCTTTGGAGAATTTTTAGCGGCAGCGGGGGCTGCGGCCTACTTGCCCACCGATGGGACCAATGTGCCGGATTACTCCGTCGCACGTGGAACGTTTGTCCCGAGCTTGCAGGTGCTGTACGCCCTCAAATGCGCAGGGGATTTTGCTCACCTGGTCCGATTTGAGCCGGCCAGGGAACCCCATCCGATCACACTTATGGAACTCGTGGATCATTGTTTGGACATTGTCGGTGCGGGCCTGGCCGGGTTTGTCATAGTGGCCGAATCGGCGGGGCTTCTGGGAGCGGCATTGAAACGATCGCCGGTACAAGATCGTTTTGGCGCAAATTTTTTTCACCATCCTGAGATACGTGAATGGCTGTCGTTTACTCCAGAACGTACCCATGCAGGGGGCATGACGTTGGTGATCGGAGTTGCTGCTCGTACCACCACTGGATCCTTGGCTTCGTTCCTTCGTCCCTTGGGTCCAGGCGACTTTCCCATTGGACACTTTCATGCAGCCACCTTTTCTTACCGTCCCTTGAAACGAGGCATGCTTGATTGTGTCACAACGGTAACCACGCTTTTCGATGCAGAACGGCTGCAAGGCATTCTGCATCTGTTAAACGACCATCGCGAGATCAACGGCACGGGCCAAAGTGAATTTTCCCGAGGTGCGTGCTGGATCAGCCCCATTCACGACATCATAGGAGCTGGTGGATAACATGACTCTGCTTATTGGGGCCCTCACCATCGGTTTAATTCTCTCTCTCCTCGCCTTGGGGGTGTTCATCAGTTTTCGCATTTTCAATTTTCCCGATATTACCGCTGATGGGTCGTTTCCACTTGGTGCGGCTATCGCGGCTACATTGTTGGTGATGGGTTTTAACCCACTCCTTGCCACGTTCGCGGGATTCTGTGGAGGCTTACTCGCCGGGACGTTGACCGGCATCCTTCACACTAAATTCCATATCCATGGATTGTTGTCAGGAATTCTGGTCATGACGGCCTTGTATTCGGTCAATCTTCATGTGATGGGTAAAAGCAATGTTCCCCTCCTGAGTGAAACCACTCTCGCTACTTACGCCGGGCAACTTGGCGACATGGTTTGGGGATCCGCACAAAGCTTCAACCTTGCCGGGTGGGAAGTCAGTGTGCGTGATGCTTCCATCCTGCTGTGCACATTTGGATTTATCGGGATCATGGGCTTCATCTTACATGCATTCTTCCGCACGAATGTGGGAACGGCCATGCGTGCCACCGGAGACAATCCTCAAATGATACGCGCCCTGGGTGTGAACGTGGGCACCATGATCACTCTTGGGCTGGCCTTATCCAATGGACTCATTGCGCTCGCAGGGGCGTTGTTTGCCCA
>JBGTLQ010000298.1:0-2610 GCA_041744075.1 Terrimicrobiaceae bacterium | reverse complement strand
TGAGATCAATTGGCACAAGCGCATCGGGGGATGTTTGCTCGGCGGTCAGGATCGAGAAACCAAGTTTCTGATACAGCGCTATGACCTCAGGGGTTGAACACAGCACAAAGCAGTTGGTGGGATCCAATCGAATCAGGCCTTCGCTCTGATCACGAATTTCCTTCACCGTAAAATCTGCAAAGGACGTGATATGGCCATAATGAGGAATGCCAAAAATCTGATGACGGGTCTTTAGCCCCAGGCTGTTGGCAAAACGATCCACGCCAATGGCTCTGACATAAAACGGAATGGGATTGTAGCGAGAGTTGGCTTGATTGGAGGAGGTGACAGCAAAAACGATTTGATCAATGCTGTCGGCGGGCAGGTGCTTGGCCGAAAGGAGGCCCGGCATGGTGGAGGGCTCAGATCCGATGACCCTCTTGAGATACTCCGCTTGAAAGCGGGTGTTCACGAGATGGCGTCCGGGAAACAGTAGGTAGCTCATGTCCGATGATAGCGTGGAGTGATAACTCCCTGACCATGCCAGTGGAGCTTGTGAGTGAGGGCATCAAAAAAATCAACCTCCGGCAAGAACGCGATGGGCACGGTGACTTTTGAAGATTGCACGATGATTTTCTGATGGGGACGCACGCTTCCCAGCGTGGTGCCATCAGCCTGCACTTCGCCGTCTCCGGAGTTCCCGGTCAGGTGCATTTCTATAATCCGATTTTTTCCGACCACAACCGAACGACTGGTCAAGGCCTGAGGACAGATTGGTGTCACAGCCAGAACTTCGCATTCCGGGCTGACGATGGGTCCACCCGCCGCCAAGGCATAGGCAGTGCTGCCCGTGGGGGTGGCTACAAGCAGCCCATCGCAGCGGTATTGGGTGAGAGGTTTGCCGTCAACCGTGCCTGCGACGCTGATGAGATGTGGGTTTGCTCCCCGTGAAATTAACACATCATTCAGCGCCCACCCTTCCTTGCTCTCTTTCCCTGACACGATCTCCACATCCAAGGCGAGCCGCTCACTCACCTCGTAATCCCCCTGCAAAACCCGGCGCACCGAGGATTTGAGATGGCGGCGTTCAAAGGAAGTGATGAAACCAAGGTAGCCAATGTTAATCCCCAAGAGGGGAATCCCGGTTCCCTTCAGCCGGTGGGCTGTCTGAAGCATCGTGCCATCACCGCCGCAAACGAGCGCCAGATCGGCATGATGTTTCTTCAAATCGTTCAAACTCGCCGCCTTCCTTCGGCGAGGATTGTGAGTTTCCACCCAGTGTTGCGCGATATTTTCCCGGTCAAGAATCTCCCTGAGTTGGGTCGCAACAGCTTGAGAGTGCTCTTTGGCGGGATTAATAACGACGAGAACGTTTTTGATTTTCATGGCTCTTGCGACGCGGGCTGTGTGAGAAGGTTGAAAATACAACGATCGACCTCCCGGATGGCCGCATCCAATCGATCTTTACCTTGCCCTTGGATGAGGCTGTAGGGACGGTTGTGGTTTTTGAGTCCGACTTTAAGTCTTTGAAGGAAGATCTGGCGCTCGGCTTTGTCCGGCATATAGCGCTGACCGTCATTTTCCCAGTCGACATCACAATCAAGCAGCAGGGTCAGATCGAAATGCTGTGCGGCCGCCATATTTAGAATCCACGCCGGACACTTATTAAAAAAACTTTCACTCCAGACCGTCGTTGTCAGCAGATCGGTGTCCAAAAAAAGCACCTTTCTTGCTTGAGAGGCGAGAGCCGATTCCGAGGCCCGGTGTCCACGGGCAATTTGGGGTATGTGGTATTCGTCGCACCATCCCTTTGTGAAGTCGAGCAATCCCCGGGCGTATTCTTCCACGCAGACCGTCCCATAATGTTGCGCCAACTGACGAGCCAATGTCGTTTTGCCTGCTGATTCCGGTCCGAGGATGGCCACCCGTTTCAAAAAATATGGTCGGGCAGTGGGCAAAATAAAATCCCAATGTTGAAAGGGATCGCTGCGAATTTTTGTGGCGGAGATGGGAACAAGCGAGCGCGCATGATCGACTGGCACGTATTGGGCCCCAAGCACTTCGGCCAGCTTCCAGCCGTAGTCTTCCGAGGCAAAAACATAATCAATTGGCTTTCCGGCATATTGCCAAACCGCTTTTTGCCAAATGCTCCAGAAATCCGGATGCTCTGCGGGTTCTTGAGGAATGTCATCGGAGTGGTGAATCACCCGAGCCTTGGGAAAAAAATCACGAACCCATTCAAACCTGAGATTTCCTGGAATCGACTCCCGCTCGATCGAACAAACCATGACGACCAATTCATCCACATAGGCTGTTGCGAAATCGATCAGGTATTGATGGCCCCGGTGGGGAGGAAGAAATTTGCCGATAATGACACCACGGGTTTTCACGCCTCGCGAACTTGCTTCCTCCAAGCCAAAAATCCGCTGATGGCCAGGCCCAGGAAGATCGTGTAAAGACCCATCGTCAGATAGAGTCCCTTCACACCGTAGATTCCGATTGAGAGCACGTCCACGGCAATCCAGATTATCCAGCTCTCTAAGATCTTGCGAGCGAGAAACCACTGCGCAATCAGACTCAGCACGGCTGCTGCGGCATCCCAATAAGGGAGATCCGCACCAGCCCAGCGAT
>JBGTLQ010000297.1:0-14864 GCA_041744075.1 Terrimicrobiaceae bacterium | reverse complement strand
GGCCGAGGCATACCAACTTTCTCCGAACTGGGCCGTCAAACCGGCCCCTGCGAAGACGCTGTCCCGCGCGGGCGTGCTGGTCAGATAATCGAAGCCGGGTCCATTGCCGCCATCCAGGGCGGCACCGATCACGCGGGGGTTGTTCAAGAACTCATGCAACCAAAACATGCGCACTTCCGGGATGATCGTGATGGATTCCGTCAGGTTCCATGTGTAGGCTAGGCGACCACCGAATGTGGTCCTCATGCTGTTGGCATTTTGTTGCCCGACTCGCAGGTTCAGGCTGTCGGCCCCACTTTCAGTGAATGGCGCGATCCCCACATACGAGTATTGTACGCCGGCAATCGGACCGAGCGTGAATTTTCCGATTTCCCAGTCATACCCAAAATTTAAAGCTGCGCTAAATTGCCCACCATCCTGAGAACTGCGGGCTGTGCGGTCGATGGTTGAAAAGTCAATCGAGCGGCGAACACTGTAATTATTGTATCCGCCAGCGACAACGGCATCCGCATAAAATCCTCCTTTGGTGTAGGACGCATAGACTCCAAACAGCGCTGAGTTGATGGTCGTACTGCCACTACCACCATAGTCGGCATAGGTGCCTTGATACCCCCCAAAGAGGCCGGTGGTGAGGGAGGAATTGTTGATTGCTGATTGTTGATTTTTGATCGTTGATCTGGGATTGCCCGAGCCGAACGTGTGGTCGGCACCGAACAGGAACCCACCTCCATCAAATCTGTAATTGGGTACGTGGCTCACGTTGGTGACTTTGGCAAAGATGCCATTGCCTTGCGCCCAGAGCGACCACGATGGAGTCTTCATAATTGAAACTTGAGATCTCAAATCTTTCGCGTCAGCAACGCTTTTGCCGTCCTTGTCGTGAACCAGCGGCTCCGTGTCGATGCTGATGGCTTGGAAGCCTGCTGCTCCAAGGCGAACACTGCTCATCCGCTGGTTGAGCAGTTGGGTTTGGGCAAAAGCCTGCTCGATGGAAATGTTGGCAATGCTTTCGTGAAAGGTCGGCGCAATTTGATCAAAGGAGGCGGGATATTGCTCCTCGGTTTGTAGGTCGAGGGCAATGGAAACAACTTCCCGGTCATTCCCTCGCGCGGGAATGTAGGAATCAAGGGCCTTGGCGACCCTGCGCTGATTGGGGGTCTCGGCTACCAGGGTGTAGCTGGTCGGTGCGACAAGCAAAGTTCCCGTGCCGCCATTGGTGAGGAAACGGCCTCGGTAGCGGGAAGGATTGGGCATCTGGATTGTGTCAAATTCGCCGCTGATGCTTCCAGCCTGAAGGAAGGCGTATTGTTGTCCGTATTTGAGGTTTTTGCCGAGATTGAGGACTTGCAAGGTGCCTGCGAGTGAGGCGTTCCCGCTCACTAGCAGACGGTCAAACGAGCTGAGGCTGGCAATTTCCAACTGGAAAGTTCCGCTCGATGATTGGGTGTAGTTTCCATTGATGGTCAGGGTGCCCACCGAATTGCCGGGAGCCAAAACGCCATTATTGAAGACGTTCCCATTGATGATCCCCGAGCCGCCAAGGAGCGCGTTCTGGAAGACGGTCACTCCCTGAGCCACGGAAAAGACCCCGTTCACAAAAAGCGCACCCGCATTGATGTTGGCCGCGCTACCAATTCCAAAATTGCTGTTTGCAAGGAGAGTGCCCGCACCATTTTTGTTGAAGTCCCCGGGAGTCAAAATGTTCCCACCAAAGATCGTGGCCGTCCCGGAGCCCACCGTGAAATTCCCACTGGTCACTGTCAGGTTGTTAAAAACCTCGAGCGAGCTGGAGGGGTTAAATATCAGCGAGTTGATGATATTGTTCTCACTCGGGGTGCCTGTGGTTGCTGCTCCGCTCACAATAAAATCTGCGGTTGTGGGGAGATTGACGGGGTTGCTGTTTTGGAGGATGGCTCCCGAGATTGGAGTGACAAAACTGACAAAGAGCGAGTTGTCAATTTGTTCAAAGATCGGGCTCAATCCGCTCACGGCATTGCCGGTGAGGAAACTCAGATCAAAGGTCGATAAATTTGCAGCAGCCAATATCTCATACGGAGTATTCGCAGCAAATCCACCTCCCTCCTGAAACGCAAAAGACTGAGGTCCAGCTCCGAAGGCGATATCGCCAGTGACATTCACAAAACTGTTGGCTGTTCCAACCAACAGCGCCATGGAGCCGCCATTCCATGTGAGGGTGTTAATGTTCAACTGTCCAACGGGAGCAAGGAACCCGCCGTTCAGCACGACAGGACCAGTTCCCAACGCTGCACTGTTGGCAGTCCTCAGAGTGCCGGCATTAATGGCAGTGCCACCTGCGTAACTGTTTGGAGAATTAAGAACAGCCGTTCCAGAGCCGGTTTTAGTGACCGCCCCAGCTCCAGCGATCATTGAGGAAATCTCAGCCACAACCCCGGCATCAACGCGGATTTCTCCAATGTCCAGGGAGTTCAGGGCAGACCCCTCGATAACATAACCGTCTGTCGAAAACTGGAGACCCAAAAAGTCAACCTGTTCGCTCAAAGTCACCACCCCAGCCTCTCCAGCAAAAACGGCTGTTGATGCCCCCCAAACATCATTGACGGTTCCATCAGGGTTCGTCCAATTGGAGAGAGTCGTGTTCCATGTGCCGGAACCCCCGTTAACCACACCGTTTGGAACAACATTTGCCCCATCCCAGAATTGGAGCCCGTCCGAATTCACGAGGAGGTTGACCTGACCGAGGGTGGTCGTATCCACGTCAAATCCAAAGCCAGCGGGAACATCCCCGATCTGAAGGATGTTGTCTGTCAGAGACCCCGTGTAATTGATCAGCCGGTAAGTGCCTTCGCCAAAGTTTGCCAGCGGGGTCACATTCAACAAACCATCAAGCACCAAGAAGCCATTGACTTGAATCATGTCATTCACGCCGCCGATCACATTGGGAGATGAGAGTTCGAAATCCAGAACAGACAAATTATTCAAGGTGAGAGATCCGAGCGTGATGGTTCCTGCGCTGGCTCCGGGCGCAACTGTGCCATTGTCTTGCACGGTGACAGGGCCTGATATTGTGCCAGCGCCCCCCAGAGTTCCATTGGCTCCGACCGTGGTTGTGGCATTTCCCAAAGCCCCCTGAACGAGCAATGTGCCATCAGTGATATTCACGCTGCCAGTGTTGGTGCTTGTGCCAGTGAGTGTGGTGGTTCCGGAGCCTCGTTGATTGATGGTCCCATTTCCCGTGATATTTGGGGCAAATGTCGTGGAGTCTGTTTGGTTAAAGTTCAGCGTTGCCGAGCCATTGCGGAAGGCGAGAGATCCGGCGATCAAGCTGCCTGCCGTTGTGCCACCCTCGAATGCACCAATATTAATAATACCCGTTGTTGGTGCCAAAAATGCCACGTTCACTGTGCCTGTTCCCATAGCCCCAACACGAACGATCCCGCCTTCGGAAATTGTTAGCCGTCCATCTCCAAAATCACCAACCTCCAGCGCATTGACCTGCCACATCGATGCCTGCATGGATGTTGCGTCAATGCCACTGACCAGGGCATTGCCATTGGCTCGGCTGCTATCTGCTGCGACATTGTCATACCCAATGGCAGAGTTGCCAGATGTGACTTTGCCGCCATCGAGCACGTTTAAAGTGCCTTTGCTTGAATTTCCCACGCGAAGAAAGCTCGAAACTGTCCATTCCGAGTTGGCTCCAGAAACATTAACCGTGCCTTCTCCTTTAAGAATGAGGGGAGGCGTGAAGTTGCCATTCAGCGAGGTGGTGCCTATTCGTGAGCCTCCGGAAAGAAATTTACCCCCATTAAGGATATGGATGATTCCCACGCCTGCTGATGTACCAATTGATGCAGAGCCTCCGTTCAGGTTGAGCTCGCTGTTGGCACCTGTTACCCAGACGGTCCCCTCGCCGCCGACAGTCGCATTGGGATCGCCATTGGGAAGCACAGGATTCCCATCACCAACGATGAGGCTGGGACCAAAAACCCTTCCACCATTTTCAATACGCAGTTCGCCTTCGCCCTGCCGCCCTACAGTAAGGAACTGGAATGGAGAAAAATTCCATGCGGAGTTTGTTCCAGACACGGTGACGGCCCCTTGGCTTCCCACATCAAAACCAAGCGTGGCGCTTTGTTGGCTGGTCAGAACACCGCCATTCCCAACTGAAATGGTGCCCTCGCCCTCAAAACCCACAACAAAGCCCGCACGAGTCGTCCATGTGCTGCCAGGACCAGTCAGGGTCGCTTGTCCATCGCCACCAACCAGACATACCAAGACGGTGAAGCGAGTGCTCAACGTTCCCCCCCCACTCACAAGCAACGAGGACTGTCCGGTTTCTCCTAACAAGAAGTCCCCTGAAGCTCCTGTTCCCTGGGTCAGGTTGCCGGTATTGACAATTTCCAAGGTGCCATCATTGGCTGTGACACCGAGAAAGGTGTTCGCAGAGCCCAACAAACGCAGAGTTCCGGGCGTGGGGAGATTGAGAATTCCTGTCCCAATGAAATTTGGAGCCACTTCCAGAGTGAGATTGGGGCCAATCACCAAGCCGAGGTCGGTGGTGTTGATCGCGAATGGTCCGCCAGCGGCGTTGGCGATGGTCAGTTGGCTTCCGGCTGCTCCCCAGACATATTCCATATAAGTGCCAATTGTCAGGTTTTCAGCCAAACTGACCGTGTAGCTTTGGTATTGACCGAGCTCGGAAAAGAGCCGCGCATTAAATCGTGGATTTGCACCGCTGACCCAGCCAGAAATCGTTCCTGCGGCTCCTTCATCGTTGGTGTTCCAATTCGTGGCGCCACCGCTCCACGTGCCATTCAACGCATCCAGGGTCGTGCCACCCGGACCGGGAATCACGCCATTGATGTCCCAATAGAGCTCCTGCGCATGAGAGAAACCTGAAACAATGAGGAGGAAGGCGAGAATGCACACGCTGGCTGAGTTGTGCAGAGAACGCTTGTGGTATTTTTCCGGTTGCATGGCTAAGGAGTCATCTATGCGATTGCTGGGCGCACCGGAAGATGAATCACAGCCGCATGCCTACTCCTTTTGGCGTAGGTAGAAATCTATTGCCTTATCAGCTCCAAGGCTCTCGCTGCGGCGGTTGTTCGATTTTCCACTTTCATTTTTCTGAGTATGCTTTGGAGATGGGTTTTCACTGTTAGCGAACTCAGTCCAAGAATCGTGGCAATTTCCTGATTGGATTTTCCTTCCACAACCCATGCGAGAACCTCATTTTCTCGGGATGTCAGCCCCAGCGGCTCAAATTTTTGTGTCTCAGGAGTCCAACGCTCCTCACGCAAAGTGATAATAGAATAATGAAACCCCAGCTGATCCGAGAGGGAGGCAGTCACTTGGCCTTTGTTTGAAGAGAGCACAATACTTTGGGGACCTGTTGAGGATTGCAAACGTGCTCTCGCCCAGAGTTCCAATTGATTTGGCAGGCTCCTCCCGCCTTTCCATCCCATGTATTCTTCCAATAGCCCTCGGGCACGATCTGAAACATGAAGAGCAACGCCCCGCTGACTACGTAAAATCGTGGGGATGCCGCCAACATCCATCGTGACAGACAATCCTTCGACAATGTGCTTCAAGTGATTGCGCTCAACCAAATTCAAGTAAGCTCTCGTCAGATGGGGACGGAAGGTGTTCACAATAAGGCGATCCGACTCAGTGAAGCGGGAACCGCTGCGATTGAGGGCAATCCCGATCACGATGTCACTGGGAGCATTTGCGGTGACTGCCATCTGGTTTTCCACCCCCATTTTCCGATAGCACTCCTGGTAAAGCTCTAACTTGTGGTAAGCTCTTCGGCTGAGAAAATCGGAGATTTGATGGGCGGACCCATCTCCCGTTTCCCTCATATAAGCCAGCACAGGGTGCTGGTGGGCATGCTGTTTCCACACGACAAGAAATTCCGCGAGCTTCGGGGGTTCAGGATACATTTCCCCAACGGAGCGGTCCACGGCTGGATAGACCTCGTTATAAGAAACAGAATCCAGACTCACCAATTTGGCAAAAATGTCACCCATCAGCGCCGGAAATTCGCTCAAGGACCGGCAGGCATGAACCTCGTCGATTGACTGGAGTAGTTGACTGTGTCCCTTATGAGATAACCTCGCCATCGTCAGAGTTTTGGCTTTCCTTAACTAAATACTAAACGAAACCAGTCGCAAGCTTTTGCTGGAAATCAGATTTTGCCGTCTGAGGGAGGTTCTGGTTCGATATGGACGGTCACGTCGCTGAGGTGGAGCTCGGATTTTTGAAGTTTGTTTTTGACGATATGCGAAATGTCATGACCTTCGTGAACGGAGAGTTGGCCAGAGACGCGGACGTGTAGGTCAGCAATGCGGGTGAGGCCGGTTTTGCGCACGCGCACTTTTTCGATGCTGGTGACTCCTTCCACGGTGCTGGCGATGACACTGATTTTTGTGCGAATCGCTTCCGGCTCTTGTTTATCCATGGCCTCGGCAAGCGCCACCATCAGCATTCGCAGCCCGTTGGTGATAATGATGACGCAGGAAAAAAGAGCCGCCCAGTCGTCAGCCTGTGCCCAAGCAGGGCCGCCGAGCAGTGCGATCCCAATTCCAATCAGAGCCGCCAGGGAAGTGATGGCATCCGAGCGATGATGCCATGCGTCTGCTGCGAGCGCATTACTGCCAATGGATCTTCCCTTCCAGAGCGACAAGCGGAAGAGCCCCTCTTTGAACGCAATGGTGAGCAGAAGAATGATCAAGGTGAAGGGTTTGGGCAGGTCGGTGGCAACGGGCTCCTTGCCCAGGGATCCCAAAATTTCTGAGAGGCTGTGAAAACCCAGAAGCCCACCGGCCCCAATCAGCAAAAGCGCTCCAGCGCCCGCAGCCAGCGATTCCATTTTTCCGTGACCATAGGGATGCTCTTGGTCAGGGGGCCGTTCGGCATACTTCAGCGCGGCCCACATCATGATCGAGCTGAAAACATCAAGAGTTGACTCCAACCCATCGGCCATGAGCGCGCTCGAGTTGCCAAAAACACCACCCATAAATTTCACAACCGCCAAAAAAATGTTGAGCAGAATCCCCGCCAAAATCAGACGCCTTCCTTCAGCAAATGAGCCCCCCAGCGTGTTCATAGTCACAGCGGCCGAGTCAACAGAACACCCCCGATTGTGTCAATCACCGCAGCTCAAAAGCACCCTCCCAGATATTTTTGGATACCGTTTCCCTTCGCAAACGCGAGACTTCCACAGAAATCCCCGAATCGAATTGCTCTTTCTGGCGAGCGCGTGCAGTCTGAGGCGGTAAACCTCAAACATCTATGCAACTTGGAATGATCGGACTCGGACGGATGGGAGCGAACATGGTTCGCCGTCTCATAAAACAAGGCCACGAATGTGTGGTCTATGACGCAAACCCCAAGGCTGTTGAAGCTTTGGTTGCTGAGGGGGCGGTTGGTTCCACCTCAACCGAGGACTTTGTCAGCAAGCTCCAAAAGCCCCGCAACGCATGGGTGATGGTTCCTGCTGCGATCACAGACAAAGTGATTGGGGACTTGGCAGGGTTTCTGGAGGCAGATGACACAATTATTGATGGCGGCAATTCCTATTTTCGAGATGACCGTCGGAGAGCTGCAAGCCTGAAAACCCATGGTATCCATTATGTGGATGCTGGAACAAGCGGTGGCGTGTGGGGATTGGAGCGCGGGTATTGTTTGATGATTGGTGGAGACAAGGTGGCTGTCGAAAGGCTTGACCCCATTTTCAAAACGCTCGCTCCCGGCAAGGGGAGTATCGACCCCACGCCAGGCCGGGAAAAACTTGGGGGAACTGCCGAGGAAGGATACCTGCATTGCGGTCCTCCGGGGGCAGGACATTTTGTAAAAATGGTCCACAATGGCATCGAATACGGAATCATGGCCGCCTTTGGCGAAGGTTTCGATATCTTGGCAAATGCCAACGTGAGCCTTCGGCCCAAAGACCACGATGCCGAGACGGCCCCCTCGATGAGTGATGATTATGTGTATGATCTTAATCTCGCGGATGTGTCCGAGGTTTGGCGCAGAGGCAGTGTCGTGAGTTCCTGGCTATTGGACCTGGCCGCTGCGGCTTTTGCGGAAAGTGCCACGCTTGAAGAGTTCTCAGGGCGCGTTTCGGACTCCGGCGAAGGTCGCTGGACCATCATGGCGGCCATTGAGGAAGCGGTTGACTGCGACGTCCTGAGCGCTGCACTTTTTGCACGCTTCCGATCCAGGAAAGAACACACCATGGCAGAAAAGGTTTGCTCGGCGATGAGATATCAATTTGGTGGTCATATCGAGCGCCCATCAGGCGGCTAGTCGCACCCGCCGCCCATTTATCGAAACATCATGGCAAAACCCGCACTTGGAAAGGGCCTTGGAGCTCTCATAAATGCCCGCGTGGCCGCACCGGCCCCTGCTGAGGAGCATGGCGAGAGGATCCAAAACCTTGCTCTCAAAGATATTATTGCGAGCCCTTTGCAGCCTCGAACCGAGTTTCGTGGCGAGCATCTCCAAGAGCTTGTGGAAAGCATCCGCGAGCGTGGAATTATCCAACCCCTGATTGTTCGCAAGGTCGGCGAAAAATACGAACTCATTGCGGGAGAGCGTCGCTGGCGTGCCGCCCGTGAGTTGGAGCTTCAAGATGCGCCAGTGATTGTCCGTCAGGCCAGTGACCGCGAGGTGCTTGAACTGGCCCTCATTGAAAACCTTCAGCGCGAAGACTTGAATCCTATTGAGGAGGCTGCCGCCTACGAGCGCCTTCACAGCGACTTTGGAATGACGCAGGAGGAAATCTCAAAGCGTGTTGGTAAAGGCCGCGCCTCGATTGCCAATGCCATGCGATTGCTTGCACTCCATCCCGATGTGCAAGGATATCTCAAAACCGGGCGAATCTCCGTGGGTCATGCCAAGGTTCTGCTTTCGATCAAAACTCAGGAAGAACAGCAGGCTTTGGCCGAAGAAATCGTTCGCTTGGGTGCCTCGGTGCGGGTCGCGGAACGACTGGCGGCCAAACATGCGGGCAAGCTCAAAGGGGAGCCCACTTCAGGGAAACCCGGAGCCTCAACGGATCTGATTCCCGCCGTGCAGCGGGTTCAAAATCTTTTAATGCATCGTTTTTCCACACGAGTCGTAATACAACACGGTGCAAAGCGTGGATCCATATCGATTGAATATTACGGGGCGGATGACCTTAATCGGTTGCTCTCCGAGATGGGCATCTCGGAAGAGCAGTAAAATCATACAATGGGGGGGACCCATTTCTCTCCAAACATACCACTGGCGGATATTCCAATACAGTGCGACCCTCACCGTCTGATATGAAACTGCTCAGAAGAACCTGTTCTGCTTTTATCCGTGCCATTGATTCGGATTATTTTCCCGAGGGGGCTCAGGTTGTGATGAACAAACCCGAGAAAATGGAGTTGGGACGTGCCGTGCCATTCATTATCCTACACTTGGGTTGCCTCGGCCTGATCTGGGTGGGATGGAGCCTCACTGCGGTGATCGTTGCCGTAGCGCTCTACTTTATCAGAATGTTCGCCGTGACAGGTCTCTATCACCGCTACTTCTGCCACAAAGCCTTTCGAACATCTCGGGTCACACAGTTCATTTTTGCCCTTATTGGCCTGACGGCTGTGCAGCGGGGTCCCCTTTGGTGGTCAGCGGTACACCGACAACATCATGCGCATTCCGATGAAGAGCATGATGCCCATTCGCCCGTGAAAAAGGGTTTTCTCTGGTCACACATCGGCTGGCTAACCAGTAGCCGGAACTTCCCGACCGATTACTCCCGCGTGAAAGATTTGGCCAAATTTCCAGAGCTGGTTTTTCTGAACCGTTTTGATTTGATTGGACCGTTGCTTCTGGCGCTTGGTCTATATTTTTTCGGATGGGGCTTGGAGGTCTGGGCTCCCGCCTTGGGTACCACTGGCATGCAAATGTTGGTTTGGGGATTTTTTGTGAGCACGGTTTTTGTTTTTCATGCCACTTGCGCTGTGAACTCATTCGCCCACACCCTTGGAAATAAGAGGTATGAAACCGGGGATGAAAGCCGCAACAGCCTCATCCTTGCCCTTATCACTCTGGGAGAAGGTTGGCACAACAATCACCATCATTATCAGGCTTCTGCCCGTCAGGGTTTTTATTGGTGGGAAATTGACATCAGCTACTACATCCTCAAGGCTCTGTCAGCTCTGGGAATTGTGTGGGGCCTCAAAGAAGTTCCTGCGCGTGTTTACTCACGGAAAGAATAACCACCTTCTCTGAAATCCCGAATGGAACGCATTGCGATCGTCGGCACGGGGGTTTCTGGAGTGGGGTGCGCATGGCACTTAAGGGATACGGCTGAAATCACGCTTTTCGATAAAGAGGCCCGTCCGGGTGGGCATACCAACACGGTCGTTGTGAAAGAGAATGGACGGGATGTCCCCATCGACACGGGTTTTATTGTGTTTAACCGGCAGACATATCCAAATCTCTGCCGGTTGTTCGAGGAACTGGATATTGCCGTCAAACCTTCCGAGATGTCATTCAGCGTCCAACATTTGCCCAGTGGTTTGGAATACAATGGCATGGGTCTCAACAAACTTTTTGCCCAGCGCAAAAATCTTCTAAACCCGAAGTTTCTGAGGCTCATTGCTAGCATCACCCGATTTTTTAAGGCCGCCAATGCCTCGATGGAAGAGCTTTCGGAGATGACGCTGAGGGAGTTTGTGGAGCAAAATCAACTTGGAGCAGATTTTCTGGAGCTCTACTTGGTTCCGATGAGCTCCGCCGTGTGGTCCACAAACCCCAAGGACGTGCTTGATTTTCCGGCGGCATCCCTGATCCGATTTTTCCACAATCATGGATTTCTTGGCGTCACCACCCACCACCCCTGGTTTACCGTGGAGGGCGGAGCACGCACCTACTTGGAAAAAATCTTGGCTGTTGTTGGGCAACCCAAACTTAAAGCCAAGGTCGTGCGAGTCTCAGAAAGTGCAGAACAGGCCACGGTCACCACAGCCGATGGCAGCGTGCTCAGCTTTGACCGTGTGATTTTGGCAAGTCATGCCGATCAGACGCTCTCCATGCTTGCCTGCCCGGATGAAGACCAGCACCGTCTGCTTTCGCCGTTTCGCTATGAAAACAATCATGCCTCCCTGCACAGTTGGGAGGGGGTTATGCCAAAAGAACGACTGGCGTGGGCCTCTTGGAATTACCGCGTTGAGAAACCAGCGGGTGAGGAAACAAAGCCCGCGACCCACTACTGGATGAATGCATTGCAGGGAGTTTCCAGAACCAAAAACTATTTTGTTTCCCTCAACTCACGGGAACAAATCCCCGATGAGCATGTGCTCTACGAAGCGGAATACGAACACCCGATCTTCAATCTTGCTGCGATTCATGCCCAAAAAGAGCTGAATAACCTCAACGCCCGCTCACGCGACCAGCGTATCTTCTTTTGCGGCAGCTACTTCAAATATGGGTTTCATGAAGATGCCTACAGCTCTGCGCTTTACCTTTCTCGAATGTTGCAGGAACGTCTTCATCCGTGAGTTCCTGCCTTTACGAGTGCTCGGTCTTCCACAAGCGCTTTTCGCCCAAGCGCCATGAGTTTCTTTATCGCGTGTTTCTTTTCTCGCTGGATGTGGATTCTTTACCCCAACTCGCCCGCCAGATTCCCCTACTCGGCGTTAATGGTCCCGGTCTCTACAGCTTTTGGGATGAGGACCACTTTCAGTTGGTGAAAGGCTCGGCCCGCGCAAATGCAGAAGCCTTTCTTGCAGAAAACGGAATTTCGGAACGCCCGGCAAAAATCCAACTTCTCACCAACCTCAGATTTTTAGGATACACCTTCAACCCGATTTCGATCTGGTTTTGCTTCCGTGAGGACGGCTCTCCTATTGCAGCCATCGCGGAGGTTGGCAACACGTTCCGGGAACTTAAGCCGTTCCTTGTTCCCTTTGACGGGAACGCCTTCCACCTCAGGACACCAAAGCTATTTTATGTTTCTCCGTTCTCATCTCTGGATCTCGAATTTGATTTTCGATTTGAAATCCCGGGAAATCGATTGGCAGTGTATATCGATGATTATCGCGGCAATGAACGCGTCCTCCTCAGCACGCTCACCGGTGAGCAAAGCGAACTCACAACCCCCACCCTGTTATCCTTCACTGCCAAATATCCGCTCATCACCCTCAGGGTCATATTTCTCATTCACTGGCAGGCCTTTCGGCTCTGGTGGAAAAAAACTCCTTTCTATCGCAAGGAGGACAACCCGGATCTTCAACAAGGGATCTTCAACCCGAAAAAATGAGAAACCGCGTTGACCCGGATATTGGTTGTTGATATTGCCATATGCCAATGAAACTCACAGCACTTCTCGCTCTCCTTTGCGTGGTGGGACTTTCGGGTTGCAGCATCACCCTAGAGGAATTGCTGTCAGATTCGAATGACGGACCAGTGATCTACGTCAGGGATGCGCGCGAGCCGGCCTATTACGATCCCTACTACAATCGCCTCAAAGTTTATCAGGCCCCGGTGGTCTATGAATCCAAAACGAAAAAGACCGAAGGAAATCGGGTCTATGAGACGACCACCATCCGCAATCAATTCGGTGATGTTGTTTACAAAGACACAACCTCCCGCAAAAAGAAAAAGAAAAAGAAATGAGCTGCCTCCGAATACTCACCGCCATTTTCTTGCTTGGTTTCTGTCAGGCTCACGCCTCAGACCTCGACTTTCAGCTAAGCAATCAAACGGACCGAAGCTTTGAAGCCATCTATATCACGTCATCGAAGGATGAGGATTGGAGCGGCAATCTGTTAAAAGCCAATCAAATCCTCGAAGCCAAGGGGATGATTACCGTAACCTTTGCTCCCTCGGAAAAATCTGCCACCTGGGATGTGAAAGTTGTCGATGACGAAGGGGTTGCCGTCACTTTCAAATCCGTGAACCTCATCAACGTGGACAAAATCACCTTGGAATCAGAGGGAGGAAGATACACCGCCGAGGTGGAATGACCTCGCGGAAGGCGGTCTTCCCTACCTCACCCGCACAGTGGTTCGGCTGACAGATCCCGAACTGCGCCCCCAGGAGGCTGATCCGCCACGCGGTCCCGTGACAGTTCCACCGGCTGTGTTCCATGACGCATTGCGACGGGTGCCTGAGACCTGACGGTGGCGGGTGTTGTTCCAGTTGGTGGTTCCCACGGAAACATGACGGCGATTATTCCAGCCCGGTCCCCGGACTGTAGCGCCGCGGTAGAATCCACAGTTGTTCCATGTCCTCACACAGGGAGGAGGAGCGTTCCAACCGGGGGAACTCACTGTGTTAACAGTGCAGCCGGTCTGCAAGAGGAGGAGCGAACAGCTGAGCGCTAGCAGCGCGAGAAATGTTGGAGTTTTTTTCATCAGAGTTCCTTGGTGCTGTCTTAGCGCGAAGAGGAATTGGTGTTCATCACAAAAGGAATTTCCTCGGCCCCTTTGGGAGGTTCAAAAACAAAATCTCTCTGGCCAAGCCATGGGGCAAGATTCCAGCGGGAAAAATCAATCAGTGTCCGGGGACGATTGGGCTGATCAATGAAGGTGGTTAGTAACCGAAGCGGCAACGGACGCGAACCCATGGAAATCCAGATTTCCCAATCAACACCTGGCGAGCGGAAAGCCAGATGCACGCAGGCCGTGCCTTGAATCTTTGCAGGTCCGACAACAATGGCACTTTTCAGTCCCTGGGTCAGCACAGCGTATGGGTCGCTGAAAAGCAATGGTGCCGAAACAAAACGAATCCCGGTTTTGTCCTCAAGTCCATTGAGCAGCTCATCCACAGTTTCTGGAGCGGCTTCCGCGGAGTATGCTTGAGTGCCGGGGGCATAGGCCACCGCCGTCAAACCATCAAAGTAGAAATCAAAGTTTGGAGCCTCACCGCGAAGGAGCACACGAAGATGATTCGGACGCTTGAGGGCCACTTCAGCTGAAGAAGCCAGGGCAATGGTTTGGCCAGAAACAGCAGGCACTTCCACCAAGCTCTCGGAATGAAAAGTCAGCGCTTTGGCTGATGCCAAGGTGGAGCTCATTTGCTGGAGAAGCTCAACAGCTTTGGGATCAATGGCCTTTTGTTGAGCCAAGACCGGATGCACCAACACCACGAGCGGAAGGAGGACACAGAGGCCAAACAGGCGGGGTGTTTGCATGACGCATCCTGACCTTGATCTTACCTAAAAAGCGAGGATGAAAATCGCTGACCTTAAAATCCATCAGAAACTTGGACGATGAGGCCTGCGAAACACATATCCCACGTTAGCGAAGCAACATCGATCAGGTAACAATAGGTTCACCAGGATCGCCATTCCTTCGGCTCAATCAGGCTGTCCCACCTGGCCCGCTGGAGTGATCGACCCAATATCATCTTCTGTCCAGAGAAGACCATCAGGCCCGGCTGATAACACTTCCATCACTTGGCGAGAGACCGGGTGAAACATATACGGCGTTCCCCAACGGTCTATGATTTCACCCTCCGTGTTTACCTCCAGGAAGTCCGGCGGAACAATCGCCAATTCCTTTGAGTTTTGGCCTGTGAGTGATGACATGATCTCAGCATTGGTACCTCCTGGTGGGTTGTGGCCAAAAACTTGACGGTACTTTGAAAAGGCCACTTCAAGAAGTTCAAGGTCGTGCTCGGGCGGTGTTTCAGGGTTGTTAAAATCAGGCAGAAGCTCAGCAGCTCGTGGAAATATCGCTACTCCGCTGGCAGAAATCTCTGCTGGCTGAGCACGTTCTGGGTGAAGCGGATCAGGTGCGTTGGGTGTCGCTTTCTGAGGTTGGCTGGGAGGGTGGTGTTGGGCTGAGCCATTTCGAGCAGGTTCACCGGTCGGCTGAATAGAGGCGGGCTGTTCTCCACGTGGTGCC
>JBGTLQ010000296.1:0-7826 GCA_041744075.1 Terrimicrobiaceae bacterium | reverse complement strand
AGTCCCTTGCCCGCCGACTTTTTTGCTTTCCCGAACTGAAGCTTTCAACACCGACAATCAACATCACCCACTTTAAATCACGCCAGCTTGTTGGGCTGCGCAGGCTAGGGGGGTATTGGGTCCCCGCCCGTGTGATTTTTTTGAAAACGGGCGGGACGCCCGTTCCCCCTGGGGCTAATCGATTAGCCGGCGGGTTATTTCTCCGTACGAATCGATCCTACGGTCGCGGAGGAACGGCCAATGGGTTCGCTGGGTTTCGACCAGCCCCAAATCCACCTCAGCCACTAGAACCTCGTCATTGGTTGCGCCGGCCTTGGCCAGAATCTCACCGGAGGGGTCGCAGATAAAACTCTGACCCCAAAACTCAATCCCATCTCCCCCATCGGGTGCCTCGTGCCCGACCCGGTTGGGGGCCACGACATAGCAGCCATTCGCGATGGCGTGACTGCGCTGGATGGTTTCCCAGGACGCGTGTTGACGGCGACCGTGCTGAGCTTTCTCGGCCGGGTGCCAGCCAATGGCAGTAGGGTAAAACAAAATCTGCGCGCCACGAAGGGCCGTGAGTCGTGCGGCTTCTGGATACCATTGATCCCAACAGACACAAACCCCCACCTTTGCTCCTCCAAGGTCCCATGCGAGATACCCAAGGTCGCCAGGGGTGAAATAGAATTTTTCGTAGAACAGCGGGTCATCGGGAATGTGCATCTTCCGGTATTTGCCGAGAAGGGATCCATCGGGGCCAATCACGACAGCGGTGTTGTGATAAAGCCCCGCCGCCCGACGTTCAAAGAGTGAAACAATCAGCCCGACCTTCAGTTCCGCCGCCAACGCCCCAAAACGTTCCGTCGAGGGGCCGGGGATCGTCTCGGCCAGCTCAAAGTATTTGTGGTCCTCCACCTGACAGAAATACACCGAAGCAAAGAGCTCCTGGAGGCAGATAACGGTGGCCCCTCGGGCTGCGGCGTCGCGGATGCCACGTTCGGCCGCGTCAAGATTGGCACCTAGGTCGGCGGAGCACCGATTTTGAACGAGGCCAATAGAGAGTTTTGGGAAACGCAGCATTTGAGGTCTCCAGGCTCAGTTTTTTATCGCAGACGCCGGAACGATTTTGATGCTTTCGATTTCGACTCGTTCCGTGGGTTTGCTGGGTTCGCCACTGGGGGCGGTTGTTACTGGCACCGCCTCGATTTTGTCCAAAACATCGAGCCCTTTGACCACTTTCCCAAAGCCTGAATATTGACCGTCCAAGTGGGGGGCATCCCCGAGCATCAAAAAGAATTGGCTTCCGGCCGAATCAGGGTCTGCGGAACGAGCCATCGAGATAACACCCCGTGTGTGTTTGCGACTGTTGAACTCCGCAGGAATTTTGTAGCCGGGGTCGCCGGTCCCATAACGCGCTTCTTGTTCAAGGTCCTTGGTGAGCGGATCGCCGCCCTGCGCCATAAACCCGGCGATGATTCGGTGGAATGACGTCCCATCGTAAAATCCTTCATTCGCGAGCTTTTTGAAATTTGCGACCGTTTTGGGGGCCACCTCGGGCCAGAACTCCAAAACGAACTCGCCTTTGGTGGTTGAAACCACAGCAACTTCGGGAGGGGCATCTGCGGCTATCGCGCGAACACACAAAAGGACGGCAACTAGGAGGAGGGCGATTCGGGTTTTCATGAGGATGCAAGATTCCATATTTGTTGGAGATTTTACAGTCAGAAATTGCTTTCCCCGATTTATGAGCTCACTTGCAGGAGATTGTTGATCTTTTATGCAGCAATCGCTAAGATCCTAGCTCATGAAACGTGTCTTTTCCGTAACTCTTGCCGCCGTCCTTCTGATCGTTCTCCCTGCCTGCAAAAAAAAGCAGAGCGATGAATTCGCTGGAATTGATGGCGACTACGTGTCCGGCACGCCCTTGGCTGATCGAATTGATGGCGCCAATTTTTTTGGATCCAATGTGCAGCGCGGCCAGTTCTCACCAGTCTATTTCGAGTATGACAGCTACGGAGTCTCAGGCTCCGAACAGTCAAAGATCGATGAGGTTGCGTCAGCGGTCCGCTCTTCTGGCAACACGGTCATCGTGGCCGGCTTCACCGATGAGCGTGGCACGGAAGAATACAATCGCGGATTGGGAGAGCGTCGGGCGATTGCTGTTCGTGAAGCTTTGATTTCTGCGGGTGTGAGCGCTTCCAAAGTTCAAACCGTGAGCTTCGGCGAGGACATGCCAGCCGACCCCGGCAGCGGTGAGTCAGCATGGGCCTTGAACCGTCGTGCCGAGTTTGGCGTCGTCAAGTAGTCGGCCCCTCGCGTGCGAATCCCACTCCTTGACCTGACCCGACAACACCAGCAGGTTTCCTCAGCGGTCTCAGCCCGCGTGGCCACCGTGTTTGAAACCCAGCAATTTGTGTTGGGAAAAACGGTGGAGGATTTTGAAGAGGCTTTTTGCTCGGAGTTTGGATGTCAGCATGCGGTTGGCATGTCCTCCGGCACTGATGCCCAGTTGGCCATTTTGATGGCGATGGAGATTGGACGAGGCGATGCGGTCATCACGTCGCCCTACACCTTTTTTGCCACGGCGGGATGCATCGACAGACTCGGTGCCGAAACCGTCTTTGTTGATATCCGCCGGGACACGATGCATATCGATGTCACAAAACTTGAGGAATACCTTGAAACAACGTGCACGCGTGACGCCAAGGGGGCCCTCCTCACCCCACGCGGCAACCTGGTCCGGGTCGTGATGCCCGTGCATTTGTTTGGGTCAGTGTGCCAGATGGATGAACTTCTCGACATTGCCAGCCGTTTTCAATTGGAGGTCGTGGAAGATGCGGCCCAAGCTGTTGGGGCCATGTATCCCTCACGCAAGGGATCTCTTCCGTCCGGCTCGATTGCCAAGTCTGCCTATTTCAGTTTTTTCCCAACCAAAAACCTTGGGGGTGCCGGGGATGGCGGGTTGGTTTCCTGTCAGGACGCCGCCTTTGCCGACAAGCTGAGGAGTATTCGCAACCACGGAATGACGCGCACCTATCACCATGAAACCGTGGGCGGCAATTTCCGTCTGGATGCCCTGCAAGCCGCTGTTCTGCACGCCAAGTTGCCATTTCTCGCTGACTGGAATGCCGCCAGAAAACACAATGCCGATCTCTATCGGGAGGGTTTTCGCGAGTTGGTCGTGTCCGGCGCAGTCACGATCCCCACAGAACCCCACGTCGAATCCGGCCTCAAAGGCCATCACACCTACCACCAATACGTCATCCGGGCCAAAGACCGCGATGGCTTAAAAGCCCATCTGGCCAGCCAAGGGGTAGGACATGCCGTGTACTACCCTCTGCCCCTGCACCTCCAACCCTGCTTCGCCAGCCTTGGCTATAAACCCGGAGATTTTCCGGAAGCCGAACTCGCAGCAAACGAATCCCTCGCCCTGCCCATCTACCCCGAACTTGAGGAGTCCGAAATCTCGGCTGTTGTCGAAGCAGTCTCGGAATTTTACAGGTAGTCCCACCGATCACCCTCTCTTTGTGATCTTTGCGTTCCTTGCGGCAAAACTTATCACCAGGTTTAGGTTTATTCCTTTGAGGTCTCGCAAGATCTTCCAGGGGGAACGGGCGTCTCGCCCGTTTGAAAGGAGACTCTCCCCGCAGAAGCAAATCCAACACGGTCGAGACGACCATGCCCCCTGCCCTCATGGCAACCTCACCCACTTTTAATCACGCCTGTCGTAAATCCTGCTGAGCTGCCCGGGACCAGCCTATTCGGTGATCGCTTTATTTTTATGGGCTCAAGTCAAACCAGTCGAAAAGGCCGGATAAATCAATATCCGGCCACTCCAACCAAGGTAACTCAATATCTGGCCACTGAAAGGATCCTCCCGCCAAATCCCGCAAGACCTCAGCCTTCATGGATGCATAATCACAGGCTTCACCGAGAGCATCATGCAGATTCTTGAAATCCTCCGGGGTTGAAAAGATGCAGTAGGCCCAACACACCCAATCTATGGGATAACCACGTGCGGTGGCCGCCCGTCCAATATCGTCAGGCTTGTAGTATCTTTTCTTCCCGTGCCGTTTGACGAGTTCCTCGCCCACATCCCCGATAAAGGCACGTTTGTCTTCCGGTCTTAATTCACAGGCTGGCATGGGAGTTGAATATTCTTGGATCAACGAAACTGTCGGAGAACCCCATCTGCAAGAAAAGCTAAAAAATCATTGCGATGAAATAGCCTTGGAAGGATGGATTCATGCGGTTCCCGCTGAGTTGTGACTCCTTGAAAGGCAAGAATTTCCCACATGGCTCGCATCATGCCCTGGAAAAATAATCCATTTCACCGCAAAAAACGCAAAGAGCACATAGAAAGCGACTTGCGAATGTATCACATCCTTTTTTCCTCTCGCCTATTGGGCGGCCGTGTGTGGTTCAGTCAGAGAGACGGTAACGCCAGTATTCGGGATGTCGGGAATGATGCTTGAAAGCGAGGATTCGAATCTCGTCAGGTAGCGCGCGATAGTAGATGGCGTATGGAAACCGCGAAATGAGATAGCGGCGAACATCGGTTTCCAGAATACGCCAACGCTGCGGGTCCTGCTGGAGGACGAGGACGCCTGCATCCACGGAATCAAGGAATTGAGCGCCGAGGCCGGGAGCTTTCCGCTCGTAGAACTGAGCCGCCTCAATAAGTTCCGCTTCGGCATCGGGGTGGTGAATCAGACGCATCCGATAGCGCGCCGCGCAGCCTGCATGACCTCCTCGTGTGTGCGGACTGCAACTGCGCCGGCAGAAAACTCCCCGTCTCGCCGGAGAGCCTCCCTGAGTGCGGCACGCTCGTCGGCATCAACGAGACCGGAATTAATGCTCTGCCACAACGTCTGAGCAAGGGCGACTCGCTCAGAGAGTGGGAGCGCCATCGCCTCGGTGGTGAGTTGCTCAGTGGACATAGCGAAAACGTAGCTGCTCGCGCCGTCTGGGTCAACCGATCACGCGAGCAAACGGTTGGCCGGGACCAGACTAATCGGTGAGCC
Source organism: Terrimicrobiaceae bacterium (assembly GCA_041744075.1). Taxonomy (GTDB): domain Bacteria; phylum Verrucomicrobiota; class Verrucomicrobiia; order Chthoniobacterales; family Terrimicrobiaceae; genus JAJTZA01. The sequence goes on along the minus strand of JBGTLQ010000296.1, from coordinate 2,820 downwards.
ACGATGCCAACTCTTCGACTTTTTTGATTCCTTGAATACTGGCTGAAGAAAAGGTTTCATGAAGGTCTCAAAGGTGATCCTTGAGATCCTGAAGAGATTCCCCCTGCGTCCAGTGATCACGGGGTTGATGGTTGAATTACGGAAAATCATCGAAACAGGGCGGCTGGCAGTGGTTGCATGACGCGGCTTGTTCTGCCTCTTGGATTTTATTTCTGGAACGCCACCCAGAAGAAAAGCGCACAGAAAATAATGGGCATAATGGTAAAAAGCCATCGATTGCTGAAGGAGAGATGCTCAGCGTTCCCTGTAACCGGGTCAAAAAGAATGTCGACTTCCGATCCAACTTGCCGAATTCCCGATCCTCCATATCCAGAAGTAAGCTTGTGCGCAGATCACTTCCAATTAAACTCGATCTCAGGGCAAGGTCCATCATCACTCGGTGCTTCTCCGCCGAACAGCGTCTTGATCGGCCAGCTGAGTTATGGTTCCTTGAAAAGTGGAACAATTCCGTTTTGACATGTTTTTTGACAGTCATAACGCCAGAGCGGAGTTGCCTTCACCGTCTTCTGTGATTTCATTTTTTTGGGGAGGTGCCTGGTGGCGTGCTCGCCGAAGTAGAAGGTTCGAATCCTTCGTTGGCAATGCGGGTTCGAATCCCGCCCCCAGCTTCTATTATTGCGGATTCAACGACATGATCCAACGCAGTTGTGAGCACTTGGCAGGCACCAACACGGCGGACGATCGTCTTGTCGTCCACGCTCTGATGTGGCGCCAACTCATGCGCGAAAACATGCCGAAGTGTGAATGTTTCTACGACTATCGCAACAATGTCGTCGTAAATAGGAGCCATAGGGTAAGGGTGTCTTTCAGTCCCCACGACCACTTGTCGCGTGGACGCCGGAACATCACATCCTGCGACCCTACCCAAAGTGCTGAATACATCCTCGATCCGACTGCAAGTGATAAAGTGCGCTATGACCTCTCCAGCAGTCAGCTTCTGAGCCGCCAATGCAATCAAAAGATCATGATCAAACCGTGTGTTTTTTAGTCCCTTCGCGTTGGTGGCAAAAGGTTCACCCCCGTCAATCATGTCTCTAACAGCAAAACGCATCCAGCCCTCAATCGAAGCAATAAGAGCAATAGGAATGTAGCGCATAGCTTCACGCCGGCAACGCTCATCCTCTCCGCCCCAAGGTTCCGCAAGCCATTCCTTCGCAAGAAATCGGAGATCGTTCATCCGCTGAACAAAAATTTCAATTCGCTTGTTGCCGGAAGGATTTCTCGTTCGAATCTCTACGATCTCAGAAATGGTATCCCGCTGCATATATCTTTAATTTCTTCAAACGATGGGCGTATGCACCACTAGCAATGGCGGCGCACCCCGATCACGGGGTTGAGGTTGAAAATGAAGTAAATCGTCGAAGCAGAGCGGCTGCTATTGGTTGTCATGACGCGTGTTTTAGGTCTCTTTTAATTCCGAACTCACGATCTTTGACGCGAGTGTTCCACAAAGGTCTGTGAGATAGTTTTCAAAGTCGCGCGAGACATCGCAAACCGCATACTTGGCATGAATAGCTTCGTGGAGAAGTGTTCCTGCAAACTGCTCCAGACTAGAAAGCACACTTCTCTTGAGGATAATCCATCGATTCTCCGGGTCCCAGAGTCCTAGTGTCTCGTGACTCGAGAATGAGCCACTGCTCATCGTCTCCGATATGCGAATCTCACTGACAACTCGTGGCCTGCCGCCCATATGGGACAATATTCGATCCAACTGGCGCCAAACAGATAATTCTTGGGCTGTGAGTTGTTCGGAGGATACCCATGCGAACTGAAATGACTCGTTATGTTCGCGGATAAATTGAGAAATTGCGGTAACGGGTTGCCCTGCCGTATCCGAAATTCCCTCAATCTTCTTTGCTAAGAGATCCGTTACGGTCAGCACCTGATATCCAGAAGATTTTGCAGTATCGATAATCTCTGGGCGTGTGATTGCGTCTGTGCTGCTGATGAATAGGACTTTGCGCTTGGCGCTGAGGATACGCACAGCGTGCTCCTGAACATCAAGCCAAGACAATTCATCATGTGAATTACCATATGCGTGTTGTTGAAGGTCGTCGGAAAGCTTCGCTGCAATCTCCTCTGATAGAGAACCGAGTAGGATGCCGCGAATGCGATCAGAATATGCGGAACGACCTAGATTCTGACGTTCGCGATTGAGTGCTTTTCTCAGGGTGGCATTAAGGGAAGTAATATTATAGCTAAAGAGAAAGTTCTCTTCCTCTGCAACTTTCATTCCGTTAATGTAGATGCAGGCTGGACCATCACCTCGCGGTAGGATGTTGCCGAAGCGAGTGACCTCCAGCGGAGCAACTCCAGTAAAGGCGAGAAACAGGCTTTTCGCGAAGTCAACATCTGATTCGCTAACACCATAAATACAACAATCAGTTCCGACCATAGTCGGATCGGACGGAGGCGCGACAGTAGCGTGAAGGGTAACAAGCTCCTCGAATGAATGTTTGTTGACACGCGCTAGGCTTATAGCACCGAAAGACGATCGAATGAGAACCTTAATTCCTCTTCGATCAAAAGTCGCAAGCGCATCTTTTAAGCCAATGCCAAACTTGCCGATCAAATTTGGATGACCAACCTTTTCGGGGTTCTCGGTCTGGATTAGATCCTGGTAGCGTAAGCCGCGTCCGAAGTCACGTATATGCCACCATCCATTGGAATCGTGGAAAATCTGTGGCTGCTCGGTGCCAGTTAAGACCTGCTCATCAAGCGCGTTTGCGATTAGCTCTCGGACAGCATGAAATACCTCCC
>JBGTLQ010000295.1:0-5138 GCA_041744075.1 Terrimicrobiaceae bacterium | reverse complement strand
AGTCATCAGATGAGCCTTGAGGCGTTCACCTGGCGAGCCGCCGGTTGGTGGCGTGAAGAGCCGGGTGTCAAACACCAGTCCCGCACTGAATTCCCCACCTTTGAGAGGAATCACCCAACACCACCAACCATACCCGGAAATATGATTTGTTGCGCCCCCGCGACTGGTGAAAACCGTGGAACCGTAACGTTTATGTTTGGCATGAATCTCTGCGCCGTCCCAGTCCTTCACACCGCTGAATCTCGCCCACAGCGCGGCGGTCGGATGTTCGGTCAGCTTTTTTTGAAGACCAAGGTTTTTAGAAAGCATTGCCGACCGACCGCTGGCATCAACCAACCACCGCGCTTGGATTTCGATGGTTTTTCCATCATGCTCAACGGTGAGTTTCGCCATCTTGGGATTTTCCACATCCACGCTTTTCACACCAGCCGGACGAAGCACTTCTGCCCCTTCCTCACAGGCCGTGTCCAGCAAGTGTTGATCAAACACCGACCGATCCAGCTGATAGGTCGGATACCGGGAATTGAGACCAGCACCAAATTCCACGGTGTCATCAAAGGGTGTCTCCGAATTCTCAGCAAACCACATCCTCAGGCTCTGCTTGGCGAGGTGTTCGTGATTCAAATGACGGGCCAGCGAAAGGCGACGATGAAAAAATTCGCCACTCACCTCGGTGGTTGCTTCTCCCACCTTGCGGTCAAACACCTCGGTTTTCTCAATGAGCAACACCTTCAGTTCCGGGTGCTCGCGTTTTAAGAGCAGCGCAACCGATGACCCGGACAGAGCTCCTCCCACAATGGCGACATCAACTTCCACAAGCTCTCTCATACAGCAGTCAACGAATGAAGGCAATCCCGGGACGCAGGCAATCTCAACCCACAAAAAACCGCCCGGAGTCGGAACTCCGGGCGGCGTTTGTTTTGTTGGTTCCAAGTTTAGGAATCGTGATCAGATCAGTTGGCGGCTTGCAAGTCTTCGCCGGCCTCTTTCCAGCCTTTGAGACCTGGAGCAAAATGCTTCACATTCGTGTATCCAAGATCCTTGGCGGCTTTGGCTGCCTTGGCGTATGCCCCACAGGCCTCACTGCCGCAATAGGCGACAATCAAGGTGGATTTATCGGCTGGCAGTTTGTCGCCGTAGCTGTCTTTGACGGCCACATAATCGATGGCGGTAGGAATGTGCCCCTTGGTGAAGCTTTCCGTTCCATTCACATCGACGACAACAACGGATTTGTCATCAATGGCGGTTTTGAGTTCCTCAATGGTGATGTTTTCATAGTCGCCAGCAAAGACGGCTGTGGTGGCAATGAGGAGGGTTGCGAGTGTTGCAGTGAGTTTTTTCATAGTTTTTTTTGGTTGTTTTGGGAACACAGGAATCGCTCCTGCGTACAAAGTTGGACGCACATTGGTGGGTTTTTATTCAAATTTTCTTGAGATTTTTTGGTCCCTGCTGGGCAAAAACGGCCCAAAAAACGGTGAAATCATGCGAAATGACATGACGATTTTTTCTTGCAAACATGTAGAACATGGAAATTATGCAACCAGATGAACGCAGTAGGCAAATTTTTCAGTTTAGGCATGGTTTTGGCAGTGATGGGGTCACAGGCGGTGGAGGCCGCAATAATTGACATCAACGGCAATTTGAATAATGCAAAAATCAGCCAAGTGTCCTATGTGGTGAATGGAAACCCCGTCACCCAATCTAGTCCGGCAGTGACAAACACGGTCGTTGATTATGCGGTTTTTGTGAACACAATCACGGTGGCGGCGGGGTCGTCTTCCACCAAGACGCTTGAATTTTACAATTCCGTCAACGCGGTCATCCGCAACAACAATTTCACAACAGCGACGGGAGCATCTCCTTTTCCAGGAACCATCGCTGATAACGGTGGCGTTGGTGTCTATAATACGACGGCCCCAACTCGTGTTCGTATTCAAAACGACGGAATCGCAGCTTATGAGCAAGCCGTGATCAAGTCATCGACCGACACAAACCTCATGAATTACCTCTTCTATGACGGTTCCTTATCTGGCATGCCTGCTGCCGGGGTCTCCGATTTTGATATTCTTTATTATCATGCCTGGAGAACCAGCGACTTCATCGTGGTAGCAGAGAGGAACGGGAACACCTTTTTTCAGCTTGTGCCACTGGGTAGCGACGGCAACCCGATTGCTGGAGCAAACACGCTTCGCTTTGGCCAGACTCCTAACCCCCAACCCCACGATTGGAACTCGGGTTTCATCAATGGCTTCGATGAGTTCGACACCCAGCCGATGTGGTTCACTGCGGCGAGTATCACGAAGTTTTTTGAGGGGACTTCAGTGCCCTTGGCGAACCAACTGGTTTATGGCTATCGCATCGACAATAACGGCAATGCGGACGTGAAATTTTTTGGGGCCTCTGATTCCCCCTTTACTGATAATCCGGTCAATCCGCTTGTGCCGATTCCCGAACCGACGTCAGCCTTGCTACTTCTTGGCACATCGGCCGCGTGGCTGCTTCTCCGCCGCCGGAGGTGACCTTCAGTCGTCCAAACCTCCCAACGCGGCTGCGCTAACAAGCCCCACAATCTGCCCTCCGGCGTTCACCACGGGCAGAATGGATTCCCCGTGAGACTGCATGAGGGATTTTGCACGGGCGGCGGGAAGTCCGGTGGGAAGCACGGGCACGGCACGGGTCACTGAGGAGATCCCGTCATAGGTCCCCGCAATAGCAAGCAATCGGGACCGCTCGGCCAAACCAAGAACTCGCATCGCCGGATCCACAATGGGGAAGATGCTCTGTCCACGTTCGGCCAAAAAGGCTGCCAACCCGGCGGTGGGAAAATTGGCGGGAAGGGTGTCAAACTTGGTGGTCATAAATTTCGCCACCGAGGATTCTTGGGAGGCGTCGAAGTATCGGGCCATGGCAATTTCTTGTTGGGCTCCGGCAAAAACAAACATGGCGATTAGGATGAGCATCGGGTTTCCGAAAAACCCGCCCACGGCAAAAAGTAGTGCAATCCCCTGCCCCACCCGCCCGGCGATGAGCGTGGCTTGGGAATGTTTTAACCGAATGGCCAATAGAGCGCGGAGGACCCGGCCTCCATCCATGGGAAATGCCGGGATCATGTTAAAAAGGACCAATACAAGATTCAGCCCAAGGAGTTTTGCGGCCAAACCGCCCTCGACGCGGTCAAACCCGAGCAAATCCCATCCCCCATTTCCCATAAGAACAATGGGGAGCAGGGCCAGTGCGATGACAATGTTGACGGCGGGACCTGCCACGGCGATGACCAGTTCCTGCACGGGATTCCTTGGCATGCGTTCCAGTCGCGCGACCCCGCCGATGGGGAGAAGGGTGATGTCCGGCGTTCGGATCCCGTAGGCCCGTGCGGCAAACGCGTGACCGAACTCATGCAGCAGCACGCAAAAAAACAGCAAAAGCACAAAAACCACTCCGCCCACCGCGCTGGCCAATCCGCCGTTCTGGTAATAGAGCCACCCGTAGAAGACCAAGATCAAAAAAAACGTGGCATGGATCTTCACGTCGATCCCGGAAACCCTCGCGATTCGGAATGACCAGCTCATAAATCAACACTCACTGCACAAAAATAGTTTAAACTGAGATAGTCACTTGTCATTTTTCACGGAAAACCGACAATCATCGGCTCACTCTGATTTCGCAACTCCTATTCTTTAACTGCAGCATCCCATCATGTCCGTTCCCAAAGTTTTTGTCGCCGACCCCATCTCTCAACGAGGAATCGAAGAACTCTCTGCCGGAGGGGCCTTGGAAGTGGTTGTGCGGACGGGGCTGCCGGAGAACGAAATCCTTGAAATCATTGGCGACTTTGAAGCCATTGTGGTTCGAAGCCAGACCAAGGTGAACGCCGCCGTGCTTGAGGCCGCAAAAAAGTTGAAGGTGGTCGGTCGGGCAGGTGTGGGTGTTGACAATGTGGATGTGGACGTCGCGACAAAGAACGGGGTGATTGTGATGAACACTCCCGGTGGAAATACGATCTCCACGGCCGAACACGCGTTTTCCTTGTTGGTCTCCATCGCCAGAAATATCCCGCAAGCCCATGCCACGGTGAAGGCCGGACGCTGGGATCGCAAAAAATTTGAAGGGGTTGAATTGTATGACAAAACCCTGGGGATTCTCGGCATGGGACGGATCGGAAGTGAAATTGCACGCCGCGCCATCGCCTTTGGCATGCGGGTGTTGGCCTACGACCCCTACCTTTCCGCAGCAAAGGCAAGATCTCTTCAAGTGGAACTCCTAGACAACTTGGATGAACTCGTTGGGCGCACCGATTTTTTGACATTGCACATGCCTCTCACCGAGGACACCAAACACATGCTGGATGCCCGCCGCCTTGCCATCTGCAAAAAAGGCGTGCGGATCGTGAATTGTGCCCGCGGAGGACTGATCGATGAGGCGGCCCTTGCTGACGCCTTAAAAAGCGGCCAAGTGGCAGCTGCCGCACTCGATGTTTATGAGATCGAACCTCCTCCCGCAGATTTTCCTTTGCGGGAATTGGACAATATCGTGTTCACTCCTCACCTCGGAGCCAGCACGGCCGAGGCCCAAGAAAATGTGGGCATCGAAATTGCCTCAGCCATTCGCGCCGCCCTCCTCGATGGCGAAATCCGTAATGCCGTCAACATGCCCAGTATGGATGCCAAAACTGCCGTGGTGGTCCGCCCCTACCTTGCCCTCGGCGACAAGCTTGGACGTTTTGCCGCCCAGCTGGCCCCCAAACGCAATGACCGCATCGTCATCACCTACGGTGGCAAAGCCGCTGAGATGCCCACAGAAGCCATCACACGGGCGATCCTCACTGGATTCCTCAAACACGTCGGCGGAGAAGAAGTGAACAGCGTCAACTGCCGCTCCATGACCGTTTCTCTCGGACTCGATGTGCAGGAAATCCGTTCCAGCGAGCAGACCGATTTTAATGAGTGGCTCCATATCGCTGTCTTCAGTGGTGACACAAAAATCTCGATTGGCGGAACTTTCTTTGGTGCCAAAAATGACCCCCGCATCGTTCGCCTGAACAGTCGCCCGGTAGAGGTCACCCCCTCAGGTGCCGTTCTCCTACTGGAAAATGATGACGTGCCTGGTATCGTCGGCAAAGTGGGCACGATCCTCGGCAC
>JBGTLQ010000294.1:0-6540 GCA_041744075.1 Terrimicrobiaceae bacterium | reverse complement strand
GACACCCACGGGCAGAACTTTCATTCGAGATTTTGAAATTCCATATCTCTCCGCAGCGGCTTCGCAAGTTTTCTCGGAGAAGAGGTGGACGATGTCGGCTTGGCGAAACAGCCACCCCTTGGCCTTGCGGCGGAGACCCTGATCCGGCACCGGCCAGTGAAAGGTGAACACCACCGCAGCATTTGGGCAGCGGACCCTTCTTGCGAGCAATGCAAACAAAACACAGATCGGACTGTGGGCATGGAAGATTTCCGTTGCGGCTGGAACAAGGCTCAAATTCCTCAGGGCTCTTAGTAGCCCTGAAAGGCCTTTGTTCAGCGGAAACGGGTTCTCGGCTTGCACCGAGCCAAAAACAGCTTCAGACGGAAGTGCATTAATCCAAACCTGCTCTGTCGTTTCCTGAACACGAACCATGCTCTTGACAACCGTCATGTCGCCACCAATGCCGAAGTGGGGGACGAGGTGCAAGATGGACATGGAACCAGGAAGGTGTGCCAGAGGGCTAAATTAGCGGGAGAAACGCCGCGTGATCAGAAACAAGGGAGCCAACCTCTTTTTTAGTTGGCTTCCAACTGCCCAGAACCATGGGCAGACGTCTCTCCAATTGCGATTCAGCTTTCGTCCCCAGATCGCCTTTTGCTTGGGGAACATGTTAATTTCCACATCAGGTGGGAGGGCGGCTGAGAATTTCTCATCCCAACTTTTGCCGTAATGCTTTTCGAGATATTTAGTTGCGAAGGCTCGGGCGCGACGATGATATTCGTGCCGTGAAATGCTGGTGACAACACCATATGTTGAGCTGCCTTCATGCCTGAGCGTTGCGACATCTGAGTAGGCAAGGAACCAACCCGCCTTATAAAGCTTGTAGGCATATTCTGCCCCCGCTCCCTGAGAATAACGGAAAGCCGGGTTCATATAACCAATGGTGTTAATGACCTCTCCTCTCACCAAATGGGCCAGTCCATGAACAGTGGCCACCTTGTGCCACCGACGGCCTTGTTGAGGGTGGCAACCTTCGTAGTCATCTGCATCGGGTTCTCCGGGTCCAATCAAGCCCATGCGGTGATCCTCTGCCATTGCCCCCACCAACTCAGCCAGGACATCCTGGCCGTCCGGGAAAACGACATCGTTCACCACGAACCAATAAAAGTCCGCTGGCCCGTCTTTGCGAGCGATTTGAAGGCCGCGATGAAATCCATAATACCGACCACGATAGGACGGGTCGCGAAACCAGTGGGTCATGTCTTTCGAACACCCTTGAGGTCTCTTGCTTCCACACTCCACGACATAGAGTCTTTTCTCAAGGCCGATCCCCATCGTCTTCACTTGGCTTACGACTATGTCCGTTAGGTCGGGCCGATCGCGATTGATCACGATGATGGAGACATGCATTTTATCTCAAAACTGATCGCTGTAGTGCAGCAACGGAAAATACAGCGGGTCCTCAACTTTTGGAGGAATGGGAAATCCAGCTGGAGGTTGGTGGAAATCCGCTGGGCAGCGGAGTGATGATGCGATGGATGATACTGTCTCTAGTTGCATGAGCCTGTTAAGGGCGGTGTCGAGGATGTGGATTCCATACCCCGACCAAGTGTGACGGCCTTCAATTGCAAGCAGTTTTTTAGAAAGACCAGCCTCATGGAAACAGCTTGCCGTGGTTGTTGAATCATCAATCAAAAGATCATAGAGCGGAATATCTGCTGCGCGTGAAATTGCCCAAGGAGATTTAACCGCTAACGATCGAGGACGAAGCAAATGGGCTCTTGCTGAAACGGTGTCATAGATCAATTCCGGTTGAGCTTCTGCGATGAGTGCAGACTCCGTAATGGCCTGGGCCGCGACAACTCGACCACGTTCTCCAGAGAATAAATCATTCAAAGCAGGAAATCGCTTCATTAGAAACGCGACTCTCGATCGGTCTGAAGCTGTTGCTAATATCAAGCCCAATCCCAAGTTCTTCAATTCCATCAATCCTTCCAAAAGACCTGGGCGGAAAGCAACTTCAACGCGAGGATTTTTGAGAAAGGGGTGTGTGCTCAGACAAAATATACGTTTGGGTTTGCCAGACATTAGGCATTTAATACTCCTTATCCAATCAGTTGTAAGATTGCTGTATTTCAGGGATTTATGGGCCAAACCCAACTCTCCCCATTCATAACCCGTCGTAAAGGAGCCCATCAGTAATGTGTCGTCTAAATCGATTGCCAACCATCGGGAGTTCAGCATGCGACCCAAGTGCTGAGAAAGTGTATTGGCATTCCATCGCTTGCGCCAGAATAAACGAGCTATTTCAAGGTCCCAGTTAAGGGGTGAAGTCTCTATAATCACGTCTTCTGGTATCGAGGCTTCTGAATTTCTTAAAGACTTTAATATGTCCGATACTTCAGTGTTCACTTACAAATCAAAAAGGAAATAATCAGCCACTGAATAATAATTAAATAGATACTCATAAATATTATAAATAAGTTAATTATCGTTTAATAGGTTTAAAAGACAGTCAGCGAATACGCAGTCGGGCCGGGAAGGCACAAGATCTCTTACTCTCTGCCCCGCCAGCCTCCCCATTTCCTGTAAGTTGTCTTTGGCTTCAAATAAATTATGCAATGCCCGTGAAGTAGCGGCGACAGTTGCAGATTCGATAAGGAATCCCGTCCGCCAATCCTTGACGAATTGACTGTGATCACCAATATCCGTCACGAGAACTGGACGATGACACATCATTGCCTCAACCATAGCCAAAGGTAAGCCTTCGTGTCTGGAGGGGAGTAACAGGGCATGATGCTGCTCCCAAATCTGCTGAACATTATCTACATGGCCAGCGAATGTTATGCGGTCTTGAACACCGAGTCTGATTGCAAGGTGATTGAGAGTGCGCTCACATGGGCCCGCGCCAAAAAAGGTGATATGGAGAGGCAAATTCAGCAAGGATTCTTGCGCCATAGCCTTAAGGATAAGATCTTGAGCTTTCGAATCCGGGGCAAGCCTGCCAACACAGGCCAGTTGAAGTTTGGTGTTTTGCTTTGGCCATGAAAACATTTGATCGTATGAAACGCAATATGGATTTCTCACCAGTCGCCACGTGGTAAATGGGTGACCAACAAAGCGTTCCTCGAGGGCTTCACCTATTCTTGAAGCTACAACATATGTGCGGAGGGCCTTTTGATATGTTTCATAATGACGAATAGCTTCATTGTCGTTAGGCCAGTCAGCTTCATTCCAGTTTTGGAGGATTGTAACAAATGGTAAATCCGTTCCTGCGAGTGCCTCCATCCATCGTAGTCCTTTGAATGTATCAATCTGGTTGTAAACAACTAGGTCTGGAGAAAGGTTCGTTATGTGATTTAAAGCCTCATGCGGCACTTGACTGCTTTTTCGGGCAGCCAACGACCCTGTAAGTCGGCCAATGGTGCGTTCAACCAAGGTTGGTTGCCAAACCTTCCAGGGAATTAGGCACACACCTCGCTCAACAAGGCGAACAATCTGGCTAGGTTGCAGGTAACCACTTTCATATAGAAAAAATACGGCATGACCCCTTTGATGTAATTCGAGAGCGGTTTGAGTCCATAGCTCCTCGCACCCCGACCACTTTCCTGCATGAAGGTCAGAAAAAAACAAAAATATTTTTTTGTTTAGCATTATTTGCTTGTTTATTTGAAACGCAATCTCTTGGGATTGCCGTATGTTTTAAATCCGTTCGGAGTGAGAAATCAGTTCGTTGAGTTTTTCTGCAATCCTTGACCAGTCGCAGTGTCGCACCACCCATTCACGTGCGATCTTGCCAGCTTCCTGGCGACGAATCTGATCTCCGAGCCAGACTATTACCTTCTCTGCATGGTCTTCTGAATCTCCTTGCCGACAAAGTGCACCAGCACCTAGCGGCAAATATTCATGGGTACCCCCGACTTCGGTTGATATCACAGGCAGTCCACAAGCCAATGCTTCCAGTAAAGCGTTGTTCGCAGTGGCGTCGATTAGCGGCAAAAACAGCAAGCTGGCTTGCTGATAGAGTTTGCGAAGCTCCTCAGCAGAAATACCAGTATGCCAACGAACTCTATCGTCCATCGCAAGCCTAGTGAGTTCTGAATTGAATCTTGCCGCACGGGGCACCACGCAATCTAGACACACATCAGGGTGTTCTTTCCATATTCGTAGCATCGCCTCCCGAAGTGTCGCAAAATCCCGGAACCAACTTCCAGCAAACAAGAGTCTCCGTTGGCTAGCTGTGGCAGGCGTCTCCGCCGGTTTGAAAAAATCATGCCGGACACCATGTTTTAGAACATGGACATTTGTTCCCGCTGATTGGCGGAAGTATTTGGCTTGGATTTCGTCAAGTGTGCATCACCCAGCAAGTCAGCGATTGAACGATGGGCCGCCATACGACGTGGTTTTTCAAGAAATGACTCAAGCTCTGCTAAGCCGGAACAATTGAAGATATTTTGACGCATTGCTTTGAAGAGTGCCGACCAATAGAGCGGTCGAAGATTGGCATCAACCCTCTCGGATGTGAAGGCCATCCGATAAAACTGCTTTGGGACTTCAAATTGGCAGACAGAAACGTCGAGCTTGTCAATTTCTCGTAATAACTGAAGATCTTCAATTCCGTCATATCGGCCATCAAATCCCCCAGACTCATCAAAAATCTATTTTTTATAAATTACTGTTTCCGGTCATGACCCCAAACGTCGCTTCTGAAGCCAATGGATCGCCCTGCGTGGTGTCATGTCCAAAATCCTGATGATTAGATTTCTGCGATCAGTTTTCGACGTTCCATCCCGGTCGAAAGGGCCCGGATGCATCCGTGGATAAAGTTCATTGTTTCGAAACTGTAAATCTTTCATCCATGGATCTGATTCATGAGGAATTTCGTCCCAGTATCGCATTGCTGCCTTTCTCTCCTCATTTGTCACGATTTGCTGATCAGGCCAGGAGCCATAGCCGTATTTCCAAGACATGCACTCCTCACGACCGTGTCTTGCCCAAAGGTTTGCCATATAAGAAGCCAGCGGGTCCGTTTCCATTGTTCTTGGATAGTTGCACTTCTCCACAGCCGGCAGACAACCCTCTGTCCCAAGGCCGTCAAAGTGGCTGAAATGAAACGCTGTCAGCTCAGAGGAATTGACGCAGAAGGATGTCCTGTTATGCGAGAGTTCCCGCTCGGGCAGATTCCAAAATGCCACATTATAACCAGGATCTCTGATGATGGCGGTTTTTTGACAATACACAGGAACATAATTCAACCAGATTTGATCAAATCCTTGATGAATATCCAAATGCCTCGGATCGGATAACCATTGTCCCCACCAGTCAATGAAGTTCATACCTTCTTGAAGGGCCGACACTCCAATGATCCCCACATTGTAGGTCCCATAACGACTGAGAACATCCTCATCTGGATTTGAGCCTGATGGAAGGGGATGAAGATGATGCGGTGTAAGAACAGCACTGCTGGTCTCCAGTGCGTCAAGGAGTTCATGAGGACGCCGAAAAAGACCGATATCGTTGTTGAGATAGCAATTTGAGGGTACCAAAGGGCCATAGCAATGGCGTGTGGTTTGAGGGCGCAACAAAGTGCGGTTGGATTCAGGGCGAGAGTAATTTGGTGGAAACGTGGCACCCCAAAACTGGCGGCTTCCAATACCAAAAAATAATCTGCATGAGGGTCAAAGAAACCGCGAATATCATCAGCGTAAATCGAAAAACGATGAGCGCCGGGAATAAAAGCATTAACAGACTCCATGAGGGTTCGAACCCGATAATGATAGTTGCGGGTGGAAATAGTCACCACGGCCAAATCCTGGTGCGTATCAAATGATCCGGTGATTTGGTTGGGTAATGTCACTTTGGCTGTGTTTACCTTGAGTTGATGGCATTTGGAAATGAGAGATTCTCTCCCAAAAGCGTTCGTAGACTTGCTTGCGCTCAGGAACGGCTGTTCGAAATCCTATTCCAGAAAGCTGCGCGAGTTGTTCCCAGAAAAAATCTGATCGCATCGAATCTGCGACCTTGAAGCCACAAATAAATGGGGGTGGAATTCTTTGCGTCGGTCCCTGCGTGGAGTGCAATCCTTTTTGCCAGAAAACCGTAGTTCGGCCAAGGTTCCGGGCTCTTTATTGCTGAACGGACAGCCCTTGAAACAGTTGAGACTGGCATTTGGGATGCCTTGCGAACCAGAGCTTTGAAGCTGGAGTCGAGCCCGTCAACGGAGGCATAAAAGTGCCAGATGGAGGCATTGCGTGCTGTTGCAAAGTTTTTGTATATTTGTGCATTATATTCATCGTGGAGGCGAGTGGTCGGCAGGTTGGTTCGAAGAATGGCCGTGTTTAATGCAGGTTGATCTTGGATGCGGCCAAGTTCTTTGAAACTTTTCTTCCACAAATCGTGCCAATGATGAAAAAAATCCTGAATTGCAGGGGTCTGGCACGTCCATTGCGACGTTGAGAATGGGCAGGGGTGATTCTGCCCGAGTAGCCAGGAGGCTTGTTCAACATGCAGAATGTGACATCTGATCAGATCGTTCCGCACATGCCGGTGGTTTGCTCC
>JBGTLQ010000293.1:0-2966 GCA_041744075.1 Terrimicrobiaceae bacterium | reverse complement strand
CTCAACATGCTGCAGGTAGCGCAAGGACATGTCGCAAGCCTCAGCCAGACGCGCTTGGGTCATGGCCACGCCACTCCGAGCCCGCAACCTTTGAATATTTTTTCCAAAGCGCGAACGCAGCTTGCAGGGTGGCGGAGTCTCATTTGAACGAGGCACTGCCTCACTTTTGTTGGATATGGGAACAAAGAAAACGTGGCCTTGCCTCGTAAAATATTGACCACCTCAAAATTATTCTTCAGAAATCGACTGCACCCATTTAGTAAATCTCTGCAATCTCACTCACACCTGCGCCTGCTGTTTCGCAATGCCTGCCAAGAAATTAGTCCTGCTCGCCTGTTTGCTCTTTCCCATGCTGGGTCTCGCGATGACCTTTGAGGATTGGCGGCTGGACAACTTCACCCCTCAAGAATTGGGAAATGAGGACATCTCCGGACCGTTTGCCGACCCCGATGGTGACGGTAGCAAAAACCTGCTCCTCTACTCATTGAAGCTCGACGCAGGCACGCTGGCCCCCAGCGAGTGGCTTCCCGTTTTTGAGAGCGAGCCAGCGTTAACACTTCGCCACCGCTTTAATCCAGACGCCACTGATTTGTTCTACCACTTGGAAAGCAGCAATTCCCTCCTGGGTTGGGTGCGGCATAATCCTCCAATTTCCGTTGCTGCGACAGGTTTCGACATCGACGGCGCTCCATGGCAAACGCTGGAGCTTCCTGCATTGGCAGGCGATGCAAGCCGCCGCTTTACTCGATTGGCAGTTACGCTCTGGCCGGATACCCAAACCTTGCCGGATAACAGCCCCACCCGCTTGAACGCTTCGCAAGCCGCGACCGAAATGGTGGTTTTGGAGTGGCACGATCGTTCAGAAGACGAAATCGGCTTTTTGATCGAACGTCGCGAAGGGGTGTTAGGCCAATGGGCACAGCTTGCCATTGCTCCCGCTGACTCACATGCGCACAGCGATCCCACAGCACAAGTCGGATCGGAATACTTCTACCGAATCGCAGCCCTCTTTGAAGGCCCATCGCCCGAGGAACCCGAAATTTCAGCGTTCAGCAACGAAGTGCAAATCGCCCCCGGCATCATGATCGACCCGGAAGCCCTGTCCGGTGAGTGGACATCCCCCACCAGCGCGGAGCTTTACTGGGGCGATTGGATGAACCAAGCCGCAGGCTTCAGAATCGAGCGATGGGACGCGATCAACGGCTGGGTCAACATCGCTGAGTTGGGACCCGGTGCCACTGGATATTTGGACATGGAGGGCATCCATACCGGGAACGAATATCTTTATCGGGTGGTAGCCTTCGACTCGAATCAACTAATCCAAGGCATCAGCCCAATGAAAGGCGGCGGCCCACTCTATCCGGATCTTGCCGATGAACCCTCCGAAGATTGGGATGCAGATGGATTGGATAATGCTGAAGAAGAGGAAATCGGCAGCGATTCTTATAATCCAGATACCGATGGAGATGGGGTTATTGATGGTGAGGATGGCTGGCCCTTGGTGGCTGCACTGGCTCCAGCGCGTTTGCCGCTTTACCAGTATGCACTCATTGATTTGGGAGAAATGGAATCCAGCAGCATCTTCCTTAACAATGCCAATCAGATCGTTTTTAAGAATACTTCCACAACCTGGAAGGTGTGGCAAAACGGGGTGATGAAATCCGTTCCAAAAAGCACTGATAACGGGGTTAGGGCTCTGACGAATAACGGGAAGGTGTTAATTTCTGGTTCAGAGTATATTGCGGAAGTGGATAAATGGAAAAGCGTGCCGGACGTTTTGGTTGACCTCGACGCAGGATCAGAAGTGCAGTTCAAATATTTCTTCGATGAACCATTGACTCCAACCTATTTAGAAGAGCAGCTTACCGTAGAAAACGGCCCTGACGCATGGGGAAATTTTGATCCTGAAACCACATCGATAATAAATAATCCTTTTGAGCTGTGGACAGTTAGTTTCACCGATCCAGCAGGGTTTTATTTCGGGTATGGTTCAAACGAGAATGACTATGTATATATGATCGGGGAAAATAGGTTACGCATTGTGACTGTTAATAGGAATGGTAAAGCTATCGGTTTTAATGATTTGGTTCAAGATGCTGAATTATTTTGGAACGGATCCCATTCTGGCACGCGCAGAAAAACGTTAGAAACTGGTGTCGTGGGAGGTAGTTACTCAGTGGTTGCCTTGGATCAGTTTGATATACAGGATATTTATGCATATGATGGCCCTTGGATCATGCCTCAACAGTCAACGTATGAATCGACCGGTTATGTGCAATTGAATGACATGGACGTGGCTGCTGCTGTCATTTCAACCCGAGAAGGCGAAGCATTCGACGATGGAGGCATTTATCAACTGAGTGAAGATTTTACCACCAGGCTTTCCATCAATTGGGACCAATTTGAAGTGCCCGATGTCAGCACATTCTGGTTGAATGAAAAATCCCACCTCTTGGCATATCAAGAAGACAAATTGATCTTTATCAGAAACACGGCGACGGGTTTAAGAGACAATCAACCACCTGGAAGTCCTCAATTTGAAGTGGTGAATCTCGATGGATTAGCGGATGACCCAAGCCTTTTGGGAAACAGAACTTTTAACAGACATTTGCAGATCGCCTCTGGAGACATGCTTTGGCAAAACGCCCGAAACCATTCCTTGGCTAGTCTGGTGTCGGCGACACAGGGACAAACCCCCACATGGAACAACCTCTCAGCCACTGCAATCAATGACCACGGTGTGATCGTCGGTTCAGCCAAAAAAATCCGGGGTCCTCAAGGCAACCTCATTCCTTCAGCTCAGCAAAAATCCCACGCACTGCTTCTCCTGCCTTTTGAATTGGTTACGCGCGACGCAGAAACCGGCAAGGAGACACCCGTTGATTTCACAACAAGCCCTCCTTCGCATCCTGTCCCCAATGTTAATCTTGAGATAATAGACACCCATTTCAATGGGCGCGAATTGA
>JBGTLQ010000292.1:0-2634 GCA_041744075.1 Terrimicrobiaceae bacterium | reverse complement strand
GAAGAACGTGCCGCTTGTTCAATCGCGAAATGACTGTCAAGCCCGACCCCTTGCGCTCGGGTGAGTATCGAATCGTTCTCGTTCAGAAATGTCCATCGCCCTTGTACAAATCCTATCCTCCGGTCTGCAAAAAACAGCGGTATTGTTCGAATAAGAAAATTGGAAGGCGGGACAAAATCGGCATCAAAAACGGCTAGGAATGGTGCCATATCACAGGTCATCCCATGTCCAAGAGCTCCCGCCTTGAATCCGGCCCTCTTGTCGCGTCGAATGATGCTGACGTTGTGGCCCCTTCGCCGCAAATCTCCAGCCGTATCATCCACCACGGCACAGGTCTCATCATCAGAATCATCCAAAACTTGGATCCGATGTTGCCCTGGGTATTCCATCGCAGCGACAGCCCTCATCGCCCGAGCGGCCACGTTGGCCTCGTTATAAAGGGGCAACTGAGTGACAACATCAGGCCATTTTTCCAGTTGTTTCAAAGTCTTGTGACCCTTCTGCTCCAGAAGAGGTCTCTCCCTCTTTGACCGTGAAAAATGACGGGTCAATACGACGAGCATGCCATATGCATGAAGCGCGTAGAGAGCAAGAGTCGATGCGACTATCAGATACCCCGCGCACACCCCTATCATCAAAATTCGCAATAATTCAGGCCAAATCACAGGATGAGCATTAAATCAATCGACGCAGGGTCTCTTCATCAACATGGCTCCCCAAGAGCACGAAGGTGCGCCCGCCCGAGGACCATGTGGCGGTCGCAATACCGTCCTTTGTTTGGAAATCCGGGGAGTTGCCAGGAGGATTTTTGAGACGGTCCGAGTCGATGACAAACAAGTGCACGATGTGATCCTGATCCAGCGTGAAACAAACCAAAGAGACGGTGTTTCCGCCCATGGAGAAGGTTTGGCACCCAAGGCTTGTCAGGGCTTCCAGGGGCTTGGGAATCGTAAAATCATTGGGCGCATTACGAGCAGCAAGCCACGCATTGAGCACCTGTGTGTCTCTTGCCATCCTGCCCAATGAGATCTGCCCGGAGTTTTTTACTTGAACAGTTTGTTGGACAAAGCTTTCAGCCGTCATGGGCGAACTCCTTGTTGGCGCAAGCAGCACGGCCAGACCAACCAGAAAAATCGCAGCAGCAGCAAGGGCCACCCAGGAAGCGGGGAACTGCCACCATGACTGCCGGGACTGATGGTTTCGCTCCTCAAAGTTTACGACTTTCTTTCCCAGTAGCAGGGATTCGCGCAAATGTGGGGGAGGTGACTCGCTTGTTAATGCCAAATGTACGGCTCTGTCGAATTTGCATTGATCCTCAAACCACCGCTCCAAAGCAGGATCGCGGCGGGTGTACTCAAGGGCTTCAATGAAAAAGGGATCGGACATATCTTCCCCACTGGAGCGATACGCGCTCAGAATCAGTTTGGCTTGTTCGTTATCCATTATCTCTCTTTCTGTTAGAGTCGAAATCGATCACATTTATTCCTTTGGCAATAGTGTGATGATTGATACGGGAACGGAGCAATGCCTTGGCTCGTGAAAGGCGTGACATCACTGTGCCAATCGGGATGTCGAGGGTCTCGGCGATTTCTTTGTAATTTTGTTGATTAAGATAAAATAGTGTCAGAATAGTGCGGTGATTTTCGTCAATCTTCCCAAGGATCTCCATCATTTCGTGCTTCTCGGTCTCCCTAACGGCAGAAGTCGATGTGGTCTCCTCGGCAACATCATGTTCCCCGGTATCATAAGAAACATTGCGTTTGTTTTTATGGTAAGATCGCGTGAATTCTCGATAGAGCGTGGTAAATAACCACTGCTTGGCTTTTGTGGGTTCGCGAATCTGGCGCCCTTTCTCAGCAAAGATGGCATAGGTTTGCTGAACGAGGTCGCAGGCATCTTCCGGCTTGCGCGACAAGCTCAGGCCAAAGCGATAGAGATCGGAATAATACCGATCCACCACGACCTCGAAAAAATCGTCATCCATCAGACCAGTGGGAGTGTCGTCGCCCGGCATTTATTCCATCGAACATGCCGTGATGACGGGGGATTGCATACCACAAAATCAACGCATCCTGCTCAGAAGTCGTCGCGAACCCAATCACCTGGAAATCATTCAGGGCACGGCATTCAGCTTCCAGCTGTAGTCAAAAAACTCGATCTTGGCATTGGCCGGGATTGGGATGCTTCGGTATCGATTGATGTAGCTGGCGAGGTTTGCTTTTCCTCCAAAATCTTCCGCATACCAATCAAAAATTTTTGAGACTCGAGGCCTCTTGCTTTTGCCGTCAACCCCTTGGGGATTGTCATTGATGAAATCTTGTGTGAGAAGCTCCAGATCTGCATCCAAAGATTTTGCTGTGAAAGGTTTGGTTGCCAATGGTGGGCAGCTTTCGCTCGCACAATTCAGGGCAAAGTGGACTCGCGGTTCATTGAAAACGGGAAGGATCATTTTTCGCTCCAGGTGATTAAAACTAACTTTTTTTCCAGAGATCATGATCCTGTCTTTATCGAAAAAATCACTTTCACCTTGAAGTGGGCCTTTCGTGGGGAATTTTTTGAGTATCTGCTCAAGGATCGCGGCATTGTAGGCATTGAGATGCCAAGCCAAGGATGTCTCCTTGTCTTTTGGGGGAA
>JBGTLQ010000291.1:0-2294 GCA_041744075.1 Terrimicrobiaceae bacterium | reverse complement strand
TGCCAGCCTGGAGCGGGAGCTTGGGCGGCCAATGACCTTGTTGATGCGAAAGGGACAGTCGCGTGACGGACAGCGAACCAGAAAACACACCGCCCTCATCGGATTCCGAGGCACCACCGGAGACCCTGAAATTTGAGCATTTCGATGTGCTTGTGGACGAAAAGGGAGCACCCGTGGAATTGGGGCGCGGCGCCATGGGGATCACTTACAAAGCTCTGGACACAAGTCTGCAATGTTTTGTGGCGCTCAAGGTCATCAATGCGGCGTTTCTTCAGAGTGATGTCGCCCGTCAGCGTTTTCTCCGGGAAGCCCGCGCCGCGGCGGGGCTGCGTCATCCCAATGTGGCCTCCGTTTTTCATCTGGGCAAGGATGGTGACTCATATTTCTACGCGATGGAATTCATCGACGGAGAAACCGTGGAAGGGCTCATGGCAAGGCAGGGGCCTGTGGCCATCCCCTTGGCTTTGGAGATCGCCGGCCAAGTTTGCCGGGCGCTGATTGCCGCAGAAAATCAGAGCCTTGTTCACCGCGATATCAAACCGGCGAATCTCATGCTCGTTCGCGATGAAAGCGGGGACCTGCTTGTGAAGGTCATCGACTTTGGGTTGGCCAAATCCGCCGATGGGACCAGTGATGAGACTGCAATCACGATGGGGGGATTTCTTGGCACTCCTCATTTTGCAAGCCCCGAGCAACTGGAAGAGAAACCCCTCGATATTCGATCCGACATCTATTCGTTGGGGGTCACCCTTTGGTTCATGCTTTCTGGAAAAACCCCGTTCTCCGGCTCTCTGGCCCAAGTCATGAGCCACCACCTGAACACGGCTCCCCCCATTGGAAAACTCACTGGTCTGCCCAAGCCAGTTATCGATCTACTCGAACGTCTGATGGCCAAGGACCCCGCCCAACGGCCAGGCACGGCAGCAGAGGCAAGGAAAGAAATTCTTGCTGTGGCCGAGGCCGTCGAGACCGGGGAAATGCCAACACCTACCCAGGAGGTCGAAGAGGATGAGAATTTTCAGACCATGGCTGAGGCCCCGTCACAGACTGACTCCGCAACACTTGCCACCGAGCCTGTGGTTCCAGCCCCGAACCCGCCGAATGTCACAACAAATGTCTCATACACCACTCCCTCAGCGACAGCGGAAAACCCCATGCCGGCATCTATCGTGTCCTCGCAGTCCACGAACCCCGATCCTGCCCCCCAGAAACGAAATCTCACTCCATGGCTGATTCTTCTCGTTGTGCTCATTGCCGCAGTGGCAGGCGGCGCCTATTTTTTCTTTCAAAAGGTCTCGCGAGTCCTTCCTCCAACAACCTCTGACACCACTGAGGTCGCCCCAACCCCTGCGGCAGAGGCTTCACCAGTTCCCACTCCCGAACCACCACCATCCCCGGAGCCAGTTGACCCGTCACTAGTCTTGCTTCGAGAGGCTGTGGCTTTGGAAAGTGAGAGCCTCAGCGAGGCGATGACCACCTACGCCAAAGGGTTTTTGGAATTTCCTGAAAATCCTGGCTTCCGAGAGAATGCCCACCGCTTTCTCAAGGACCTGCTGAAACGCGATCCACCTCTCAACCCAGACGAGCTCGCGTCCATTCAACCAACGATGGATGTTATCGCCCAGGGTTCCAGCCTGGAGCTCCGCGCTGATCTGGGTGAGGCGTATCGAGATTCCAACCCCACTTACGCTGTCCGTTGGATTAAAGAAGCCGCTGATGAAAAAGACCCACCATCAGCATTCCGGCTAGGGTTTTGTTATTTCCATGGACGTGGGGTGGACAAGAATCCGGCACTCGCTATTGAATGGCTGAAGGCTGCTTCAGAGCTGGGAGAGCCCCGCGCCATGAATTTTCTCGGATACCTCTACGAAAAAGGATATTCGGACTTCCTCAAGCCTGACCCCAATGAGGCCTACCGCCTGTATTATCAAGCTACAATTTTAGGAGAATTGGACGCTCAAGCCAATCTTGGCGGACTGATTGCGAAGGGATTGGGAACTGGTGAGCCTCCAGACGAAAAGCGTGCCTGCGATTTGTACAGAGATGGAGCAGAAAAGGGAAATCGTCAATGCATGTTTCAATATGCCTGGTGCCTCAACGACGGCTCCGGTGTAAAAAAAGACCCTGAAGCAGCCGAAGGATGGTTCATCCGTGCCGCAAGAGCAGGATTCAAACCGGCCATTGATTGGTGCGAAGATAATAATATTGCATTTGAAGAAGCAGAAATTCCTGCACCAACTCCAGAGCAATAACGCCGAATTAGCTCACATCCATTTCCTCAATGCATCAGCGAA
>JBGTLQ010000290.1:0-4281 GCA_041744075.1 Terrimicrobiaceae bacterium | reverse complement strand
AGCGGAGAAGCCGGTTGCCTCCAACAACAGCGCGGACGGCCTTGATGATCCGATGGGGCGGCAGAAAAACCGGCGAGTAGAGATCAAGATCACCAAACAAGCCTACGCTCAAACTTCGCTGCGATAAATGGGATGTGCCGGAAGCTCCGCCCGCAGTAAGCGTTCCGGCAGTTTGTCCATTCCCTTCCCTCTCGGGATGCGCCACTATGACGCAGAAGTACTGAAAAAATGATGCTAGCCAGATCATCCGCATACGGAATGACAAATCTGCAACGATTTCTGGATGCCCAGTCTGGACAAGGCATTTTCAGAGTTTCTCAAGACCTTACGAGGTAAACAGACCTATGCCAGTCTCGCCAAGCAGCTTGGAATCTCAGAATCGACCCTCTATCGACTGATTAACGGAGAACAATCCGCGACGTTGCGAGGCGTCGAAAATATACTTCAAAAACTGAATTTGTCCCCCTCAGACGTTTTCGGGGAGGAAACTTCCAGAAAGAGGGAACGACGAGGCTGACCGAAATGAAGCGGTCGTCACCCAGCGCCCAGCCCCCTTTGAAACTTGCTGACTTTTGGGCCAGGGTTCCGCTTTTTTGGCGGTTTCAGCTGATCGGCTGGGTGGCTTTCGCCATTCTGGTGTTCCCTGTAAATTTAGTGCTCTCTGGCACCGTGGGCGCAGCGTTGTGTTCATTAGTCGTACGCAATGGATTCAGCTTCGCCCTCACGCTTGGAATGCGGGAGATCTACGGGAGGATCGATTTAAAACACAACAGGCCTGGCAGGATTGCGGCTACCGTCGGCATCGTCTCTGTGGCAGCCGGTTTGTTGCAATTGCCTTTCCATTTTCTCCTTGGCGACCTTTTCCCGTTTGAGGAAAAGACTATTTTCGACCAGTCGATTTATCTCGCCATATTTTACTTCCGCACGGGTCTTTTTGCCTGCTGGAGCCTGCTTTATTTCGGCGTTCGTCAGATGCGTGAGGCCAGCGAGCGCGATTTGCGACTGGCTCTGATCGAGTCCGAAAAGCGTGGAGCCGAATTGCAGATGCTAAGAGCTCAAATGAACCCTCATTTTCTTTTCAACGCACTCAACACGATCTTGGCGGATTTAGGAAAGCCAAAGCGACACCTCCAAGAGCTTGTGTGGTCGTTGGCGCGATACTTCCGGTACTCATTGGAAAACCGAACAAAGGATCGTGTGCCTGTGAGAGCTGAGTTTGATGCCATTCGGAGTTACCTTGAAGTCGAGAAAGCGAGATTCCGTGAAAAATTAGAACTCGAGTGCCGGATTGACGAATGTATCAGCGAAGAAATGGTTCCGGGGATCATTATGCAGCCGCTTGTGGAAAACGCTATAAAGTATGGCCGAAAGACCTCGCCCGACCCTTTGAAGGTGCGATTGATCGTCTCAAGCCTTGCGTCCAGGGGGGTGCAAATCGAAGTGGCGAACACCGGGAGATGGGACGAACCGAATCCCGCCGATACGTTGGGAGGTGTCGGCTTGGAGAACCTAAAAGAGCGGCTCAGATTATTGCATCCAGATTCCCATAGTTTTTGTGTTTCTCATGACGACGGATGGGTGACCGTACAAATCAGGATTGAAGCGGCTCGATGAGTCCACTCGCTTTTCGTGCCGCCATCATCGATGACGAGGCTCCCGCGCGGGAGGTGCTGCGTGATCTTTTGGCCGCGCATCCCAATGTCCGGGTGATTGGGGAAGCCGATTCCGTGGCAAACGCGGTCACTCTTTGTCGTGACCTGAATCCCGATCTTTTGTTTCTCGATGTCCAGTTGGAAGACGGAGAGGGATTTGACCTGCTGCCCAAAATTAACTCGCTGCCCGCCATCATTTTCGTGACCGCTTACGAGCGATTCGCCATGAGGGCTTTTGAGGTTAACGCGGTGAACTATCTACTGAAACCCGTCGATCCGCAGACGCTTTCCCACAGTCTCCAGCGCATCGTGCGCCAGCCCCAATCGGCCGCCACGCAATTGCTGGGTGAAGATGACCGCATTGATCTGCGTGGGGATAAAAAGCGGCGGTTTTGCTACCTGGCAGAAATCAGTGGAGTCGAAGGCTTGGAAAACTATTCCATCGTGCGGTTTATTGACGGGGATTCCCTGACCATGCGGCAGAGCATGACAGAATGGGAGGCCATCTTGCCCAAGAAAATGTTCTGCCATCCCCACCGCTCGTTCATCATCAACGTCGATGCGATCCAAAGCATTTCCAGAATCGGCAAGGATGAGATGCATGTGAAAGTGAGCGGATTTTCCGAGACCATTCGGCTCGGCCGCCGTGCAGCCGCCAAGTTCAAGAGCGCTCTCAGGCAGCCGAATCTGCTGTGACGAACGGTTAAAAAAACGCCGGTTCGTCACTGATTCGGACACATTCGTCACACTTCCCTGACAGGGTTCTCGTGCCGGTGGAGAGGTTTCTCAACGCCATGAGAAATCGAAATGTCATCGGACCCCAAATTCGCCGGCTGCGCAGCCGCCGGGAAATGTCGCAGAACGACCTTGCCATCAAACTGCAAATCCTCGGGATGGACGAGGCGACGCGAGGCAAAGTTTCAAAAATCGAAGCGAGGCGCGTTTGTGTCGCCGACGATGATCTGATCTTCCTCGCTCGCGCTCTCGGGGTGCATACCGAAGAACTTTATCCCGAGTTCATTCGGGGTGCCAAGCGGCTTTACGAGGCCATTTGCCAAGCCAAGGAATCCCGCTACGGAATCTTGCTTTTGCTGATTGCAAGTTGCTCCCAAACGGGAGCAAGTGCCCTTAAATTTGCTGCCAGTATCGCGAGCGTATGAAAACACTCATCCTCGCTCAAGTCTCTCTCGACGGCGCAATGTCCGAAGGTCTCGGAATCATTGCAAAGGTCCTCTTCATCATCGCGGTTGTAGTCATCGCTCATGGCGGATGGCAGATCCGCTCCGGCAATGCCGACCAAGGCAAGATGGCGATTGTCGGCGGCCTGCTTCTCGGCCTCGCCGTTGTGATCGCCGAAGCCCTTTTCAACGCGGGTGGCATGCCCACCATCAGCATTTCTCAGTAATGAGCAAAGGCATCGTACCAACTCACGCTGGAGACGACAGCGACGGCAAGATTTGGGGCATCGAAGGCATGAATCTCCTGTTCATGCTCGCCGGTCTCCTTATCGGAATCGGTCTCGCGCTTGTGCTCTCGCGCCAAAACACGCCGACCCTGAGTGTCGGCGTTGGCGCGGCACCCTTTGCGCTCGTCACGGTTTACGTCTTCGTCTTTCGCCAGGGCAAACCCAAAGCCTTTGACACCGATTGGCTGGAAACCCGGGCGAACGGTTCCGGCTGGATGCCTCCTCCCCGTCAACGTCTCAACCCTCTCCTTTCCCATGCAAGCACCCAACGGCTGGTTCACTGAAAATCTCATCGTCTGGAACGACCTGGATAAACGCGGCTTTGTTTCCAAGGGCTTCGTTCTGGATGTTCCTGACCTGCGTCACGCCAGTGAACACGCGTTGGATCAATTCTACGGCTCCGTCCGGCAATTCCTCCACACATTGGACGAGTCCACTCGTGCCCAACTTCGCTGGTCGGTGGATTCCGACTATCGTGACGAATTGCTGGCTTATCATGCCGTAACCGAAAAGCGCTGCGAAGCAGCTTCCTGGCCGGCCATCACCCGCAACGAGCGGTTCAACCGCTATTGGCGGACTATGCAGGACGGCAAATTGCGTCGGGAAAAGCTCGTGCTTTTCCTATCCAAGCCCATTGGCGTCAATCCACCGGCGGGCGCAAATCAGGAACTTTTGCAGGAACACTACAAACGGATTCTGGCGCAGTATGGGGAAGGATTCGACCAGCATGGGCGCGTCCTTTCGTCGCTGCTGGAACCGCATGGGGGTCGGGTCACCCCCATGACGACGGCCGATTTGTTCCGGTATTACGCCGCGTTTTTCAATCCGTCCTATCTTCGCCGCGACAACTACGATCCCATCGGCCAGTTCCGCGAAGAGGAAACCATTCATCAAAATTGCTGGCACCAGGGCGTCCAGGCTGGGAAAGCCTTCGGCTTCTTTACAGACGGATTCTATCACAACCTCATCATTCTGAAGCGCCGTCCGCAGCGGACCCGGCGAGGGATTTTCTGGGCGGTGACATCGTTGCCGTTTCTGGACTACTCCATCACGGTCAATCTGTATCCGCAGAACGTCCGCAAGGAAATCGGTCGAGCGGAACGCTCGCTGGAGCGGGTTCGGGGCGACTATGCGGCAGAGGGGAAGCATTCGCTGCTCACGTCG
>JBGTLQ010000289.1:0-18984 GCA_041744075.1 Terrimicrobiaceae bacterium | reverse complement strand
AAGCGGCTGGCTGAGACAACTGGGATGGAAGCAAAAACGATCCACCGGTTACTGGAAGTTCGCGCCTCGGGCGGTGGATTTGCTCATGACGCTGCCAACCCGCTGAACTGTGACCTGCTCGTTGCTGATGAAACTTCCATGATCGATGTTCTGCTTTTTAGCAAATTGCTCCGCGCCCTTCCGGCCCACGCTCATTTGTTGTTGGTAGGAGATGTGGATCAACTGCCAAGTGTTGGACCCGGCTCGGTGCTTGGAGATATCATTCGAAGCGGCATTGTGCCCGTGGTGCGGCTCACCGAAATTTTTCGGCAGGCGCAAGGCAGTCAAATCATCCGAAATGCCCACAAAATTAACGAAGGTCAGCTGCCCGATTTGGAGGGTGATCCCAACTCGGATTTTTATTTTATCGAACGCGAGGAACCTGAAACCATCCAATCCACGATTTTGGAATTGGTGAAAACCCGTATTCCCAAACGGCTGGGGTGTGATCCCGTGCAGGATATTCAAGTGCTCTGCCCCATGAATCGCAGCACCCTCGGCACGCGTCATTTGAACACGCTTTTGCAAAATGCGCTCAACCCCCGGCGCTCCGATGATCCAATTGTCGAGTCGTTCGGTTCGCAGTTCAGGTTGAGAGACAAAGTGATCCAAACTCGGAACAACTATGATAAGGACGTTTTCAACGGAGACATCGGACGCATCGCGGCCATCAACCCGGACGAGCGGGAGGTCACGATTCAGTATGATGGTCGGGAGGTTTTCTACGATTTCGGCGAACTCGACGAGGTTGCCCACGCCTTTGCAATCACGATCCACAAAAGCCAGGGGTCAGAATTCCCGGTGGTCGTGATCCCCGTCGCCATGCAGCATTTCCTCCTGCTCCAAAGAAACCTCATCTACACCGGGCTCACCCGCGGAAAGCGGTTTGTTGTCATTGTTGGCCAAAAGAAAGCCCTGTCCCTTGCCGTGCGCAATGGTCAGTCCGCTCAAAGATTTTCAGGGCTGCTCGAACGGTTGCGATCCTATTGATGCGCCAAAAAATCATTTGGGCCAAAGCGGCCAGAAAACGGTGAGCAGTGAGAGGACCAACACACTCAAAACCAGCGTGAGCCCAAGCCCCACTTTGACGAAGTTCATGAACCGGTATTTGCCGGGTCCATAAACAAGAATGCAGGAAGGTTCGAGCGGGGCAATGAATGAGATCGAGGCCGCTAGCATGATGGCAATAGCAAACGTTCGGGGTTCGCAGCCGATGAGTTCGGCGGTTGTGATGGCCACCGGGAGGACAACCAGCGCTGCGGCCGCATTGGACATGGGCTGAGTCAAGAGGATGGTCACAATAAAAAAACCAGCCAGAATCCCATGCACGCCCAACGGAGAAAAGACCTGAAGGATCAGCTGTGAGAGGTATTCGGCTGTGCCTGTTTTCTCCATGGCCACGCCAAATGCCGTCATGCCACCAATCAGAATCAAAAGTCTCCAGTCAATAAACTGATAAGCCCGCTCGGCACTCACCGCCCCGAGGAGAACACAAAGCACAGCAGCAAGGAGAAACGCAGCAGAGAGCGGCAGCCAACCAAGCGAACCACACAGAACCGCCCCCATAAATAGGCCGAGAATGAGCAGGCCCTTGTGGGGTTGGGCGGGGGCACCTCCGACCTCTTCCATCACGGTCATCCCCAAGGACTCCTGCAACACGGAGAGCCGGCTGGAATCGGCTCGCACCAAAAGCACATCACCCTCATTCATGGGGATCGCGTTCATTTGCTCAGCGAATGTTCTGCCCTGACGGAACATTGCCAACACTGTGACTCCATGTCGTTTGCGCAGGTCCAGATCAACCAGAGTCCTCCCTGCCACTTTAGCGGATTTCCCAACCTGGACCTCGGCAATCTTAACTCCGGAACCTTCAAGGTCGGTGTCATCCACCACCCGGTCAGATTTGATCGTGATCCCCTCGATCTCACGAACTTTCATCAAATCACTCACCTTGCCGGTCACGATGAGGACATCCTTCTCTGCCATGACCGTGTCCGGCATTGGAAACACCGTTTTGGACCCCCTCAAAATTTTGAGAACATTAAATTCCAAAATCGAAAGATCCGAATCGATCACGCGTTGTCCGATGAGTGGCGATGAAGGGAGAACCACAATTTCTGTCAGATACTCCCTCATTTCATAGTCGCTGGTGAGGTCCGCCTCGGCTCCCGCCGGCAACATCTTTGTTCCCACAAAAACCATGTAGAGGATTCCCGTGACTAGAATTATCAGGCCAATGGGAGTCATCTCGAACATGCCGAGCGGTTCCATGCCATTGTGTTGTATAAAGCCGCTCACAGCCACATTGGTGGAGGTGCCGATGAGTGTGCAAGTCCCTCCAAGAATGGAGGCAAAGGCAAGGGGCATCAAAAGTTTGGAGGGACTGACCCCGGCTTTGCGGGCCATCCCAGTCACCAGAGGGGTGAACAGCGCCGTGACCGTGGTGTTGTTCATAAAGGCTGAGGTCCCCCCAACCAATCCCATCATCGAAACCAAAAACTTTTTGGATCCCACATTGGCCATGCGGCGCATTTGAAACCCGAACCAATCCAGAACGCCGGCGTCTTTGAGGGCCGCGCTTATCACAAAGATTGAAGCCAGAATGACAATAATATCATTGCTGAAACCTTGAAAAGCCTCTTTGGGCGTGAGGATTCCTGGAATCACCAGCCCAAGAAGGAGGATCAGGGTGATGATATCCACCGAGAGTTTCTCCAGGCTGAACAGCACAATCGCCGCCACCAAGAGAAAGAGAATATAGCCAATAAGAAGAGTCACGGTTCCAAAGAAGATTTGCCGTCAATCGGGATGGGCCTAAAAACTTTCATACGCTGACCAGAGGTTGCCGATTCAATTTCCGAGTGTTGAGGAGAAGTGGTGTTGTGGATAGGCACGATTGCAGAGGGCAACCAGTCCGGCAAGGAAGACATGATCAGATTGTTGGCTTTAAAAAAGTCCATGACAGGCTCTAAGGCGTCCAAATTAAGCCGCATTGCAGAACCTGATCGATCCTGCCACTAATTTGATCCCATGCTGATTTTCCATATCGGCCTTCCCAAAACGGCGACAACTTTTCTCCAGCATAAAATTTTTGCCTTCGCCGAGAACATAAATTTCGTGCATCGCAAGGTTAGCAGCGAGGCGCGAGCGCTATGTTCTGATCTTAACACGCTGGCCATTGCAGATGACTCGGCCTTCTGCGACAGGCGCACGCAGATTCGGGACCAGCTTCGTGAGCACGCCATTGGAAATGGGACGGATTTTTTTGCCAGAAATCTCCTCATCTCTGACGAGAACATCTCATTGAGACCCGGAATTTTTTGGACCGGCGAGGGGTCATCGCCATCGATGGTGGCTAACAGGCTGGCAGATGTTGGAAAAAATATGGCACTCCTAGATCCAAAGGTGCGCGTGATCATCGGCATTCGCCGTCAAGATCAGTGGCTCGCATCTCGATACGCAGAAAGTTCCAAACTGTTTCCCGAATTTGGCCAGATGGACTTTGAACGACGCATGGCAGACATCATTCGCTCTGATAGGCTTGAACAAACAATGTCATGGCTCGACTATGATGAAGTCTATCGGATTTTTATCACGTTGCTTGGACAACAAAACGTACTTCTGGTGCCGATGGAGCGGCTTTTTGCAGATCCTGTGTCGATGCTGAGCGAGCTGGGGGAATTTCTCGATAGCCCGAATCTGATCGCCCTTTATCGCCGTGAACAGGACAAGGAGCCAGGCGGTCGGGTGAACAGCCTCTCCGCAGGCGACAACTCGTGGCTCATGCGAAGGGACAACTCCAAGTTGCATTTGCCAGCGAGTTTGGCAGTAGCTCTGCGCCAGCGCTTCGCAATTTCTAACCACGCGCTTTCGCAAAAGATTCCCCACGGTTTCGAGTTCTGATACTCAGATTTGGACTGAGCGATGGAAAGCACGTTGGAAGCGACATAAACCAATTGGTCATCGGCCACGCGCAGTTGGATCACGGCTTCAAAGTTCTTAGCTGTCAAAGGAGCGATCTGAATTCTCGCATGTGATCTGTGGGCGTGGGGGTCATGTCGAGGGCTTCAAAAATACTGACAGCGGTCCGCTTGAAGAGCGATCTGCGTGAGGAAATCGCCAGGATCGATGATGTCATGGGCTTCCGGCAGGAGTTGGTTGGGCATTTGTGTTCATCGTTTGATCAGGAAGTAGGCGTTTTGAACATCATGCGGAAATCGGTGGATGGTGATATCGGAAAATCCCGCATTGCGCAGCATAGATTCGGCCAACTGCACACCCCACATCGCCCCGAGCCCCATGCCGCCCTGAGCCAGGGAAACAGTCATGCAATGCATGCAGGAAACGGTGTAGAGCAGGGAACCGATCGGGTGGTTCATGTTGTCTTGTGGTTCGCTGGAGGCATCAATGTCCTGCATTAAAAAATATCCCCCTTCGCGTAGTGCGCGCCGGATGGCTGCCAACACAAGATCTGGTCGGGCTTGGTCATGAATCGCATCCAGTGCGGTGATCCAATCGAATCGCTCCACCTCGTCCCAGTGGGTAAGGTCTTTCTGTTCGAATCGCAGATTCCGCAGACCACAACGCCCCGCCTCCGCTGTGGCATGAGAAACAACATCTGGATTAAGATCGTAGCCCGTGAAGCGACTCTGAGGATATGCTGCAGCGAGCTGCATCAGTGCCCGACCTCGACCGCAGCCAATGTCCAGCACCTCAATTCCATCAATGAGGCGATCTTTGAGACCGGGAAAAAGCGCCACGATCTCCGTGGCAATCACTGGCACGACCGATTGACCGCTATCCTCCGCCATCACGTCATGGAAACGAGGAAAAGCCTCGTAGGGGACGCCGCCTCCATGACGGAAACAATCAACGACTTGGTCCTCCACCTGTGCCAGGGTAGGCAGATACTGGGCAAAAACCGCCATGTTGTCTGCGGGAGATTTGCGGCTCAACAATCGGCCGTGCTCGACAGGTAGCTGATATTTGCCTGTCGAAGAATCGTGCTGCACGATACGCCCGACAAGCATGCCCGCCAGCCATTCACGAATATATCGTTCGTTAAGCCCGGTGGCCTCCGCCACCTCCTCACTGGTGCGAGGGACACCGTCAGAGATGGCGTCAAAGAGCCCGGTGCGGTGCCCAATAGAAATAAGCAGCGCCGTCGCACCATGATTAAGAATTTCCAGAAGCTTTTCGGCGAAGGCTTCTTGTTTGTTGACATCGAAGGATGGGTTACAGGCAAGGCACATAAAATAAATGATTGGTTGAGTGTTTAGATTAAAAACAAAAAATACAGACTGATCTGTCTGCTTGCAAGAAAAAAATTGAGGGAGTCGTTATTTTTTTTGGGTTGCGATTTTGAGGGCTTGGATGAGGATTGTCCGGGCCTGTTGGATTGGCGAAGCCTCGCGGTAGGCCACGCAGAGTGCGATGGCCCCCTCAAAGATCAGCAAATAAGTGAGTGCGGTTGTTTCAGGACAGAGATGCGAGAAGTCGGGATCGGCGTTTTTTGCATCGAGAGCAAGTTCTTGAAAAAATGCGCGAAGGGATTCCCGATGCTGGCGAACCGCTTCGCGCACACGGGCATCGTCATTCGGCGCTTCAGCCATGATGTTTTGAAAGGGACATCCCCGGTATTCACTGGCTTCCAGCCAAGGCGCGAGGAGGTCCAATGGGCCAAAAAAACGCGCGCGAGCTGATGTTCGTACAAACACATCCGCACGAATTTCAGCGATTTCTTTGCGGGTCATCTCGGCAGCATAGCTTGCCAACAAATCCATTTTGGAAGGGAAATGATCGTAGAAGGAGGCCCGCGCGACATCCGCTTCATGGATGATCTGATTGATTCCGGTGGCTGAGAAGCCTTGCCGGTAAAACAGATTCATTGCCGTGGCGAGAATCCGATCTCGAGGTGACTGATTGGAAGCACTCATATCCTTTACCATACAGACATTCCTGTCTGTCTCCACGAGAAAGATCGGGTTTTGATAAATTTTTTCAGACCCGTTGGAAGGAGAATATCAACAGTGTTACTCTGCGGAGGTCACACGGATTCCTTGCGTGCTTCGTGGTTATTTATTCCAGCGTATAAGGATTGGAGACTCCGGATCTGTGGTGTGCTTGGATCCCAGAATTTCTGCTCCCTCAGTTTGTGAAGGCGGTCGCTCTGCGGTCTTTTCACCCAGGAACTTGGCGGACAGCAAGTAGTGATGGTCGTCAGCCCCTTCGATTCTTATTTCTCGCGTGGCTTCTGAACCGCCTGCAATCACAGGAAGCTCTGAGTCGATGCTCATGATTGCCGCGATGTCGAAGATCAGTTCACCTCGCTCGTAAAAAGTCTGCTCGTGTTTATGAGAAATGCAGACAGCATCGGCATAAAGATTTCCACCTTCGCCGCTGAATTGCGAAGGGAAATGACTGAGGTTCACCAGGCGTTTTCCCGGACGGATCAACTCAAGTTCCCCACCATAAACGGACCTGACACCCACGCGGCCATCAATTGTCAGTTGTTCGCCACATTTGAGATTTTGTCGAATGGGTCCTTCGGAGGATCCACTGATTTTATGATCAATCCCTTCGAATCGATAGGTGCGTTTTCCCCCATTAAAAAGGTCATTGGGAATATTGAGAAATAGTCCTGAAGTTTCATTGAGGTATGTTGGTTTTAAAGCCCTCGCTTGCTGGAGAATGACCACCGTGGCATCGTCGGGGAGCACGGCAAAAACGAGGCGTGTTCTCGCCATAAGTTCCAGGGCGGTGCCCTCGGCAGGGTTTTCGAGTGAAGTCCAGAGGCAATCCCCCCAAGTGAGAAATCCACCGGGGAAGGTTTCGGTTTTCCACCATTCGGGTGTTACTTGGGTTATCAGCAAGGCCGTGCGACAATTGTCTGAGTACCGGGCATGATTTGCCTGCCTTCCCAACGAAAGCCCTCCGGGCTGGAGAAATGACCTTTTGAGCCTGTTGGCACCGTGAGTTCGACATGAAGCTCCTTGTTTTTTAGCTCCCACTGGATCGCCGCTTTTCCATGAGGGGTAAGCAGGGAGGCTGCAGCGCTGGTGATTGTGCCGCCTGGGCGTGGGCGGAAAATGATCGTGCCATAGCCGGGGTCGGACGGGTCGAGTTCGAGGCCTGCCACAGTTCGGTACATCCATGCGCCCACGGCTCCGTAGGCGTAGTGGTTAAAGGAATTCATTGATTTGTCTTGGAATCCTTTTTCCGGTGTCCACCCATCCCAGCGCTCCCAGATGGTTGTTGCGCCGTTTTTGACTGGGAAGAGCCATGAGGGAAAGCTTTCCTGCTCGAGAAGCTTATAGGCGACTTCAAGGAAACCATGGGCTTCCAACACATCGAGCACATACGGCGTACCCACAAAACCCGTCGCCAGATGATATCCCCGCTCTTGGATGTGATGTGCCAGCCCTCTGGCAACCGTTTCGATCAGGTTTGCGGGAACCAAGTCAAATTGCAGCGCCAGGACTGCTGCAGTTTGCGTTCCCGATGTCAGCAAGCCGTCCTCGGTTAAAAAACGTTTCTGGAACGCCGTGACCACTTCGGTATGCAGGCTGCGGAATTTGTCAGCATCGGCTTCGTGCCCTAACACCGTGGCGATTTTCGCCAACAATTCTGCATCGTAAGCAAGGAAGGCGGTTCCGATTAGGTCTTTTGGTGTGATCCCTTCCAGCACGCCACTCCCGTCGAGGGCCAGCCAATCGCCATAACCACCCCATTCAACCTTGTCAGGATGGCAGCGGATCAAATTTTTGCTCTGCTGATTGACCAAAAAAGCAACGTAACGCTTCATGCTCTCATAGTGATTCTCAAGGATCGTTTTGTCGCCGTAACAGAGATAGATCGTCCATGGGCAGATGACCGTGGCATCAGACCATGCCGGCCCGCCATCCTCACGGCCTGGGATAAAATCTTTATCCGGAATAACAGATGGAACGCCACCCAGCGGCGACTGAGCATCGCGGGCGTCACGCATCCATTTGTGGAAAAATTCCCTGACATCCATGTTAAAACACGCCGTCCTCACAAAAACTTGCGCATCACCCGTCCAACCCAACCGTTCGTCCCGCTGCGGGCAGTCGGTGGGCACTTCCAGAAAATTGCTTTTTTGACCCCAGACGATGTTGTGTTGAAGTTTGTTAAGCAGTGGGTTTGAGCATTGGAATGTCCCGGTGGGCGGAGTGTCAGAATGGAGAACGATACCGATTATCTCGAGCCTCCCATCAGGGCCGAGTTGGGACGTCTCTGCCTCCACATAACGAAATCCATGAAAGGTGAAACGAGGTTCCCATGTCTCATCTCCATCGCCCTTGCAGGTGTAGTAATCGGTGCAGCGGGCACCTCGGAGGTTTTCGACGTAGAGACTGCCATTGGGGTTCAAGATCTCGGCGTAACGAAACCGTACAACGGCACCACGGCGGGCCTTGACCGTGATCCGGATGCGGCCCGAAAAATTCTGACCAAAATCGAAGATCCGGTGATTGTGTAGCCACACAGGTCCGTCCTTAAGCAGGCTGGGGGATAATTCTCCGAGGCGGCGAACCCCCGGGCCAATGGATTCCGAGAGCTCGGGCTCATGGGTAAGCACAGCGGGCACCGGAGTCTCCCAGCCGCGTGCGGAAAATCCCGGTGACGACCACCCCTCTGGATCCAGCCTCGCATCGTAGTCCTCGCCCATGAGGAAATCGCTTTGAAGGATGGCCCCTGTTCCGGTTTGCCACGTGGTATCCGTGGTGATCGTCATGCTCGATCCATCGTGGAAGTGAATCTCCAGTGCAGCGCTCAAAGCCGGGCGATCTCCGTAAATCCGCCGGCCTTTCCAGGCAACGTGTCCGCAATACCAGCCGTCGCCAAGGATGGCTCCCAGCACGTTCTCGCCGAGTTGGAGGAGCGCCGCGACATCATACGTTTGGACTTGGACGCGTTTGTTATAGTCCGTCCACCCTGGAGCAAAGACGCGACCTCCGACAGCTTTGCCATTGATTTCGGCCTCATAGAGTCCGAGGGCGGTGATATCAAGATGGGCCTGAGTGACGGGTTGGTCCAGAGAAAAAGATTTTCGAAAGTAGGGAGAGGGGGCGCTGCAGTTTGCGCCGCCGGTGAGACGGGAGGAGATCCACTGGGAGGCTGCGAGTGAGGTAAACATGCCCCATATTGGCAACTTTGAAAAAGTTTGTCCTTGAAGATTTCGCCAACTCCAAGCACGATCCCGCCAAAATGGAAAGCTCCTTGGGCACTGATCGTTTTTTTACCCATCCACGGGCGCAAGTAGCAATCCACCGTGAATTCGCACAACGTGAGATGAGCTCGCATCGGCACGAGTTTATCGAGATTGTTTTTATCCTCGCCGGACAGGGGCGGCATGTCACTGGCGAGGTTAGCCACGATGTCGGACCGGGTGATGTCTTTGTGATCAACAACCGTCGCAGCCATGGTTATGAGCAGACGCATGGATTACATTTGGTGAATGTCCTCGTTCGCGACGATGCACTCAAGTCGGCTCGGCGGGAGCTTGGGTCGCTGCCCGGATTCCATGCCCTTTTCACTCTGGAACCTGTGCGATGGCGGCGTCGAGACTACACAGCCCGGTTGCGATTGACGCCGCGTGAAATGCGGCAGGTCAGCGAGTGGCTCGATGCTTTGGAGGCTGAGACCCGAGGTGATCAGGATGGCGGGCGGTTTTTGGCCTGCAGTTGGCTGATGTTGGTGGTTGGTTTTCTTGCGAGATGTCATGGGGAGCGTTTGGAGCATCCCGAGAAGCACGATGATCGGCTGGCCCGTCTGCTTTCACAAATCGATGCCAACCCCGAAAGCGAATATCCTTTGGCCATCATGGCGCGGGAGGTGGCAATGTCGGAAAGGTCGTTTCTCCGTCATTTCCGTGAGGTGACCGGATGCTCACCCACCGATTATGTGATCCGCGCGAGGGTCCGTGAGGCGATGCACATTCTGGATGACGGGGATTGCCGCCTACCAATCACCGAAATTGCTTTCCGCTGTGGATTTAATGACAGCAATTATTTTGCCAGGCAGTTCCGTCGGGTCACTGGAATGGCCCCGCGACAATACCGAGACGCTCTGTGATGTCTTAACTTCAGGCAGGAGTCTGTTTTCTGCGGACCAAGCGCCCTGCCGATTGAGAAGGCTTGCGCCACGCGCGGAGCGCTTCGAAAAAGATGGGAAGGGACGCCTCGCCGAGGCGTCCGTCGCGTGAGAGGAGTTATCTTGCCATTGATCAATGAGATAGACAGGCTGGGAAATGGTTAGAAAGAAGCAAACCGGGAAACGGGAGAATGACAATTGGCAGGAAAGAACATTAAAACTCCTCAAGGCCCGCGCTCTCGACAGGACAGAACTCGCAAAAGCCTTA
This sequence comes from Terrimicrobiaceae bacterium, assembly GCA_041744075.1. Classification (GTDB taxonomy): domain Bacteria; phylum Verrucomicrobiota; class Verrucomicrobiia; order Chthoniobacterales; family Terrimicrobiaceae; genus JAJTZA01. The sequence continues at coordinate 8,564 of JBGTLQ010000289.1, read as the reverse complement.
CAAATCCCCGAAGATCAATGGGGGAAATACAAGGAGCTTTTGCGTCAGTTGGAAGTTGATGGGGAGATTGCTAGGGTCAGAAAGGATCGGTTTATCATTCCTGCTGTGGCGGACTTGTTCACAGGCACCATGCAGTTCCACGCGAGTGGCGCTGCGCATGTGGTCAACGAAAAGCCGGGTGGCCAGGATTTGTATATCAGTGGTGAAAACACCTTCACCGCGATGCATGGAGATCGTGTCGTTGCCAGGATCGAAAAGCCGGCGAAGTCGGATGAAGGATGGCGGCGACGCTCTGGAAAACCTGACTCTGGTCGTCGCGAAGGCCGCGTGATTCGGATTCTCACCCGCGCCTCGGAGACGTTGGTGGGAACGCTTCAGAAGTCGAAATCGTTTTTCTATGTGGTGGCCGATGATCCCCGGTTTGTTCATAATCTCTACGTTCCTGAACCCAAACCGCCGCTCATGGCGCATGTCGGAGATAAGGTAGTGGCAAAGCTGGAGGCGTGGCCTTCGCGTCACGTCAACCCCGAAGGATCAATCATCGAGGTCCTCGGGCCTGCTGATCAGCCCGGTGTGGACATGTTGTCCATCATTCGCAAGCATCACCTCCCCGAACGATTTGCTGAAGAGGTCATCCGGGAAGCCTCTGCGGTATCCCCGGAGATTGCTGCTTCGGAGATCGCCGGACGAGAAGACCATCGGGGACGGTTTGTGATCACCATTGATCCCGATGATGCCAAGGATTTTGATGATGCGATTGAGGTTGTGGAAACCGCGCAGGGATGGCAACTCTCCGTTCATATTGCCGATGTCTCTCACTATGTTCGTCCTAACAGTGCTTTGGATCGCGAAGCGCAGGTTCGCGGAAACAGTGTTTATCTTGCTGACCGGGTGATTCCCATGTTGCCTGAGGCTCTCAGCAATGGCATTTGTAGTCTCCGCCCGAACGAAGATCGTCTCGTTTTCTCCGTGTTTGCCACCATCGGGAAAAATGGAAAAGTGCACAGCGCCAAATTTGGAAGAAGTGTGATTCGCAGCGCGGCGAGGTTGACTTACAAAGAAGCTCTGGCGGCCTTAACGAAGCCCCCCGGCAAGGACCAGCTTTCCAAGAGTCTTCATGTCGCATGGGATTTGGCTTCTGTGCTTCGTAAAAAGCGTTTTGAAACCGGCTCGCTGGATTTGGATTTTCCAGAGGTCAAAGTGTATCTTGATGAAACAGGCCTTCCGGTTCGGATGGAGCGGTTGGAGAACGATATTTCGCATCAGCTCATTGAAGAATTCATGCTGCTTGCCAACGAACTTGTGGCGAAGGAACTGAAACAGGCCCGCCAGCCTGCGGTCTATCGCATTCATGAAAAACCTGATGCCGACCGATTGGCCGAATTTCGTGAGACGGCGATGACTTTCGGTGCCAAATGTGGGGACCTCACCAACCGCGCAGAGCTTCAGAAGTTGATTGCGTCCGTTCGCGGTAAACCATGGGAACATGCTGTGAAAATCGCGCTTCTCAAAAGCCTCAAACGCGCCCGCTACGCGACCGATCCCGTCGGACACTTTGGACTTCACAAAAGCGACTACACGCACTTCACGAGTCCGATCCGTCGCTACGCAGATCTGATCGTTCACCGGGCGCTGGAGCGTCATCTGGGCCTCACAAAGAAAGGGCCGGATTCCGCAGCCCTTGGGACCCTCGCTGAACATATTTCCACCACCGAGCGCGTGGCAGCCGACGCGGAAAAAGAATCTGTCCGCCTCAAAAAATTGGAGTTCTTCAAAAACCAACTCACCGAAGGAGCCGGCCAAAAATTCCGTGCCCGAATTCTCGATGTGAGAAACTACGGACTCGTTATCGAACTTCCCGATTGCTTGCTTACGGGCCTCATTCATGTGTCAGCCCTGGAGGGCGATTTTTATATCTACGACCAAGGCCGGGGGTCTCTCACCGGCAAACGCACTCGACGCACGTTCCGCATGGGCACAGAAATTGAGGTCACCGTTGACCGTGTCGATATGTTCAAACAGCAGGTCGATTTCCGTCCGGTGTAGCCGTCTTGGTGGTAGGGAAAGCGGTCCCTCGCTGACCGTCGCATAAGCAGAGACAAGTCGGCGGGCATGGGACTGCCCGGCCCTACCCCATAGTGGGAGCGAAGCGCTCCTACTGTAACTCGAAATTGATATTTACTGAGTAGGCTCCGCCGCTGCCGAGGCCAGAGGGGAGTGGGTCAATCTGACGGACCCGTGCAATGGCGGCTTCCACGGATTGGTCCATGACGACGTTGCCGCTTCCTCGCACGATTTTGGCAGAGGAAATGCGTCCGTCTTTTTCGATGCGAATCTGTACGGTGCAGATAAACCGTTTGCTGGAATCGAAGATTGAGGTGGGTTGGTCCCACTGACTGAAAAACCGGTCATGAATCAGTTCGTGATAGAACCCAAATTGTGAGGGGTCACCTTGGGCCGCGGATTTTGTTGATGTTCCCGCGCCACTGGCTGACTCAGACTTTGATGGAGTCGCTGAGGCCTTTGGTGCGGGACTGGCTTTTGGTGATGGTTTGGCGGTGGGTTTTGGGGATGCCTTTGGCGAAGGGCTTGCGGTGGCTTTGGGCTTGGGGGTTGTTTTTGGTGTGGGCTTAGGAGTGGCTTTCGGCGTCGGCTTTGGCGTTGGTTTGGGGGTGGGTGTGGCTGTTGGTTTCGGCGTGGGCTTAGGCGTTGGTTTGGGGGTGGGCGTCGCAGTTGGCTTTGGGGTGGGTGTTGGTGTGGGTTTGGGGGTCGGAGTCGGAGTGGGGGTTGGTGTCGGTGTTGGTGTTTCCAAGGGGATGGTGTCTTCAATGGGAGGTTCTGGAGTTGGCGCGGGAGTCGGGGGAGGTGTGGGTTCGGGGGTCGGCTCCGGGGTCGGTTCTGGTGTGGGTTCGGGAGTGCTTTCCTGGGTTGGCTCTGGATCGATCTCTTGCTCAATTTCCTGAAACGACGCCGCATCCATCCAGACCACCTCCCCGGTGGGTTGGACAATGCTCTGACGGGCAAAAAGCACGACGGCCCCGATCACAACCACATGGGCCAGGGTCACCAATATCAAATTTCTGCGAAATCGCCGTTCCTCCATCTCCTATGAAACGTGGCGGAGATTTCTTACCGAGTCGAACGGTTTTCAGGTCCGGCAATACATTTTGCTTCGGAGGGGTGGAAAGAATTGGGCTTTTTACCAAGCCGGGTGTGATGAAAAGTGGGGGAGACAGAGGGAACGGTCGTCCCGACCGTTTAAAATCTGATTCTCCCAGCACACAAGAGATAGCACGGGCGGGACGCCCATGCCCCCTGAACAGATCGGCAAATTCACCTTCAACCTTGCCCAGTTTTAATCACACCCTAGGAAGACTCAGAGCGTGCCGACAGTCAGCACGGCCAACACGGCTTCTGGTTCATTGAGCACGAGACAGCCGGAAAGCATTTTGCCTTTTGCGTCGAGCACCGGTGGGTTGCCGGACTCCAGAGCCAGAATTTTCTGCTGCGGTTCCGAAGTGCGTATGAGTTCAAAGCGAACCGTTCGGCCTGCAGCCACGCGGCGAGAGAGTTCCCACGTGAGGCGGCCCATCGTGAAGCGTGGATTCATTTCCACCACAGCCCGGAGTTTGAGTGTGCCGTCTGCTGTTCGATACACAAACGCATCTATTCCCACCGGGCCGAGATAGTTTGATGCTCTCAGCAAAGGCTCCAGTTTTTCAGGAGTCTGTTTCTGATAAACAGAAAGCACTCCACTCATTAGGAATTGCGTGATTTCGGAAGACAGGCCCCGACAGAATTTTGATCCGGCCATGCACGCTTGGAACTGCCCGCGACGGTCGTTTACCAACTGCACAAACCCCACGTGACGGAGGCCGGAAGGGGAGTAATCATAGTGCACAGAAAAATCAAAAACGCGATCCAGCCATGGCTCCAAAATAACCGATCCTTGGCGAGTCATGATTCGATTGGCCCATGGCAGGAGGGCTGCCGGATCTGCAGTGAAAAACTTGTGGTTTTTTTGCCCAGCCGCTCCAAAGGGAGCTTTTGCAACGCCTTCCGAATGACCCAGCGCAGCCAGGGAGCATGCGGCCTGAATCAATTCATCCCAGGTGCGGCAGACAGTGCTTTCGATTCCCAAGGTTTCTACCTGCCAGTCCTTCGCGTAGAGCTGTCGGGTTTCTGCATTCCATCGAGTTGCCACTTGCTTTGGGTCCAAGCAATGCATGAGTTCGGCGCTCTGCGGGCACCAGGCCCAAGGACGGAGGTCGTTGAGTTTGCGTTGACGTTGGAGGCTGTCAGGGGCGATGAGGCCCTCTTCGGTGAGGACCTCGCATTCGGGGATTTCCAACCCAACTCCAAGCAGTTTCTGCCGGTGTTCTCGCGAAGGGAGGCGGCCCATCAAAATCACATCGTCGCGATGATACAAAAACGCCGGGAGGATCTCCAAATCGCGCTGAAGTTCCTGGACCTCAGCGCGAGGAGAGAATCCTTTTCCCTCCAATCCAAAAGCCATGGCGGCCTCGGCATCGGGAGTGAACCAGAGGAGGTTGGGGGTTCGTCCCTTCGATCTGCTGAACACTTCCATTTCGTGGATAAAGTCATCCGCCAACCCTGCCTTCCGGCGACCTTCGGTATTGAAGGGCACATTGCCACGGCCTCGTGCTGGTGAGAGCGGGAAAGGAAGCTGCTTTTTGTAGGCCTGCCAGTCGGATTCCCCCTCAGCCTTCCACCGATGAAACCATTTGAGCCCATACCCAACATGGCCGATCTCATCCCTATAGATGCGTGAAAGAATACGTGCAGTTTTTGGGTCCCCGGCTTCTCGCAGCAGGCCGGCATAATGACGGGCATAATCAAGATTTGCCTGTTCAAAGGTGAGGCTCAGCCGAGTCACATAATCCAAAGGAGATTCCATGGGGGCGATGGAATCCCAGAAAAATCGGCTGAGTGGAAAGTCCCCAAAGCTGACCCCACATTCCTTCATGCGCTGAAGATACCACTGCGTGTGTTGTTGTTCCTCTTGCAGGGTGTGAACAATGTCCCTACGGAACTCCGCCGGAGCTTCTGGAAACTTCAACAACACCAGCGCCATTAACTCGGTCGCCAGCAACTCGTGATTTGCAAAAAAGTGGAGCAAGATCCCGCGGTGTTCTTCGTTGATGAGTTTGGTGGTGCCCGGAAACTCAGCCCGCACCCCATCGCGGCGAAGCCGCAAGTCCACAGGGCGCCCCGGTTCCCCCGGGGTGCCCAATCTCACCCCCGGAACATGGTCTGTCAAAACTCCCGGCGGAGTGAGTTTTTCCTCCAAGGAGTTGGAAAAAAGAACTTTGGTTGCAAATTCGCGGGTCTCCATAAGTTGATTGATTAAGAATTTGGTTTCAATGTTCAAAGCTGATTGCATTTCTGATCCCTACGGGAAGACGTCCACTGGCAGAAGCCTGGGACCGCTGGCATCCTGCCGGCTTTTTAATAACCTCCCCAATATCGTACCCTCTAATGCTTCGGAACACGAACCAAGTTGAGTTCTCGAAAGTTTTTAGCAATAGTTTAACAAACCACAAATGAAAGCGACCGGCACAGTGGGCGACGCCTACTGGCTGGATGCCGCCAGCCAACTCCGTGGCGTGAAATACAGCGTGAGCAATGCAACCGCTTCCTACTCGGGACTTTCCGCCAGCCTGTTCTCGGAATGGGCGTATGATGCGGTCGGGAACCGTGCATCCCAAACCGGAAGTTCCGGCATAACGATCTACTCCGTGAACGACATCAACCAATACACCGCTGTCACTGGCGTTTCGACGATTGCCTATTCCACCCGAGGAGACCTCACCACATTTGGCGATTGGGCATTCACTTATGATGCCGCCGGGGGCCTGATTCGAGCCCACAATACGCAATCCAATGTGTTGGCAAAATACTGGCGGGATGCAAGTGGCCACCGCGCTGTGAAAGATGTCGATGGAGAAAAGACCCTGTTCTTCAACCTTGGCAGCACTCAACTTGAAGCGTATGATGTGACCACTGACATGGCCAGCAGCACCATACACGAGCCCGGCATCGACCGCCCTCTTGCAGAAGTGTCGTCGTCAGGGACTCTGACCTTTTACCACCAAGACTGGCTCGGTAACGTGGCGATGCTCACCAATGCCGCAGGGGCGAAAGTCCAAACCTACACGTATGATGTTTGGGGCAAACCGAGTGGGTTTGATGCATTGGGAGCGCCAGTCACCCCTTCAAGTTTTACGTCACGGTTCCTTTTCACAGGGCGCGAGTATGATATTGAGTCGGGGCTGTATCATTACCGTGCTCGGGCTTATTCACCAGTGACCGGAAGGTTCATACAGACTGACCCGATTGATTTCGGCGGTGGGGATGGAAATCTGTTTCGATACGTCGCCAATAATCCAATTATTTTCATTGACTGTCATGGGCTTTTTCCTACCGCTCCATCAGGAAGAATGCCTGGTGTTCCCCAGCCACCACAGGGAGCTCCTGGAACAGCTTGGCCATCAGTAAAGCCATTTGTGCCACATGCTGATGATATAAATGACGTAATCTGCGAGGTGAACGATAAGATTGATTCAGTAAATCCAATATGGACAGATCCTCTAACTCGCCTTGGTATTGGATTGGGTCAGGCCATTTACGGCACAACACAAATTGGTGCGGGAATTGGCATTGCGGTTGGAGGTGGGGGGGTTCCTGGGGCACCGCTAGCTGGGGCGGCGCTTACAGCTCAAGGAGCATCTGGAGTAGTTTCGGGACATGGAAACATGCAGAATGGTGCCTCAGGTTCAGGATTTAGTAGAATTCCCAACTTGCCACAGATTCCATGAGTGGCATTTATGATATATTGTTATGCATCGTGAATATGTTGACATGCAAAAGTGTAATCAAGTGGTACAAGCAATACGTAAAAATCATATCTCCCGATAGGCGGAGCAAAAAAAGAAAATATCCAAGAACATAGTAAGCTGCAATTTATAAGGTTGGTTGACTGAGTTTGTTAAAACATCAAAAAGCTTATCTCAAAGAGTCTCAAAAAAATGGTCGAAAAGGTTATGTTATTCCGCTTCTTGAATCTGATAATTGCCGCTTCTGTATTTTATTCAAGCGCTGCTTATGGAATAGAAAGCCGCGAGTTAATTGGCCAGTGGCAGTATTCTGGAACTAATGAGAAGGTGATGATTAGGTTTCAGGAAAACAATGATTTCTCTGGATGGATTAATGACGGAAAGAGAATATGGAGGTTTTCTGGTAAATGGAATCTTGATGAACGAGTAATAACATATACTTACGACAAAAGCGAATATACCAATGCAATAGGAAGTGTCGAAGACAAAGATGTTATCATAAAGATTAGCCCTAATGCTCTACTCCTCAGGGATGTTGACACCGGAAAGCTGTATCCATGCGTAAAACATTATTGAAAACAGCCGAAGGGGTCAGAAAACAGCCGAAGGAAAACAGCCGAAGGGGTCAGTCCCATAAGTTATAATTGACACGACTGCTTGCCTCTGCTTTTCTGGATTCATGGCACGCAAACCAAGATTTGAATTTGAGGGGGCGATTTACCACATCATCAGTCGTGGGAATTACCGCAAGGACGTGTTTAAGGGGACGTCGGCGGGAGCGTTTGAGAAAGCGATCTTTGAGGCGTGTGCAAAATGTGGGTGGAAACTGCATGCGTATGTCATTATGAGCAATCATTATCATCTGGCCTTGGAGACGCCTGATCCAAATCTTGTGGATGGGATGCGCTGGCTGCAGGGCACGTTTGGGAATCGTTTTAATGCGTATCGGAAGGAGCGGGGGCATGTGTTTCAGTCCCGCTATAAAAGCTTGGTGATTGAAGAGGGGAGGTCTCTCCTTGGATTGGTCAACTATATCCACCTGAACCCGGTTAGAGCGGGGTTGGTAACTCTTGAGACATTGAAGGAGTATCCGTATTCGAGTTATCCGAAGTTTTTTGAGAAGAAAGTGAAGGAACCATTGGTGCGGAAGGATTTTCTGTCAGAGTTGGAATTTCCTGACACGGTGAGGGGGATGACAAACTATGCCGAACATCTGGAATGGTGTGAGGAGAATGATTCTGGGCTGCGTGATGACATGGTTCGTCGATACACCCGAGGCTGGGCAGTCGCCTCGAAGGAATATCGCAAGGATCTCAAGAAGATGTTGATTGAAATGGAGAAGGAAGGCTCGTGGGGAGGGGAAGACCTGACTGAGTTGCGAGAGGCGAAATGGGACCAATTCTTGGAGGAGAAGCTCATGAAGGAGGGAAAAACCTTGGATGATGCCCGGAAAGAACCTAAATCAGCAGAATGGAAAGTCAGAATAGCTGGTGCGCTACGCTCACAGACCACAGCGACAAATATCTGGATCGCAGATCGCCTGGCCATGGGGCACCCAAGTCGCGTGAGGAACCTCATCAAGGAGAGATTATAAAATATGGGACTGACCCGAATGGCACTAACTTAAGGCGGGTTTGGGATGTTTTTCTTGATCTGAAAAGCTGGAGATGTCCGGGCTTTCCAAGATGAGTTTTTGTGTAATCTCGC
>JBGTLQ010000288.1:0-1769 GCA_041744075.1 Terrimicrobiaceae bacterium | reverse complement strand
AAAAAACACCTCCAATGGCACTAATCTGAATAGCTGAAATGTGTTTCTGAGCGCTGCAACACTCGTGCTGACCCGCAAAATCTTTCAAAAACCGCAACTCCCACGTTCCGTTCCAAAAAACCGCTTTTTGCAGAGATTTCTAAAAGGATTGTCACCGAACCTGCTTCCAGTTGACACTGAGCTTCCATGGGGCCCATATTAGACTCATGATTCGTTTTTCTCCCACACATTCTCCTGTGCAGCACTCTCCACGCTTGATCGTCACATCCCTCTTGGGATTGATGCTGTTGGTTGGTTCACCCTTGGCCTTGGCAGGAGATGCCGGGGACTCTGGTGCCGACAGCATAGAGCGAGAACTTCCCTTCGCAGTAGTGTCATTTCCAGACCAGATCTTCACAGGAACTACGGTTCCTCTGGTCATCACCCTCAACGAAGATCTTCTGGATGACAGCGCCCAACTCGCGGTCGACCTTCACGGCTTCCGAGGAACTGAGCGGGTAGCTGGGCTGTGGCATTCACGCAAAATTCCCATCGCGGCGGGCGTCACGGACCCGCAGACTTTCGAGGTCCCAATCCCAGAGGGCAAAGACATTCAGCGCGTTTCTTTCGTCATCTTTCTCCTTCCCGAGGGGGTATCCGACTTCAAGCAAAAAATTCATGCCGCAGAGACTACAACTGACGTGTTTGATCAATAGCTTTCGACCATAATCTGAGACGCCGAATCATTCACTCGCCAATTGCCAATAGAGCCGGGCCGACCGCGCTCCTGATAAAAGCTTGGCATTTTTGCAGGCGGTTACGGCGTTCGACCTCGCCTTGGTAGAGTGAACAGAGTGCCTGGCCTTGCTGCACGGGTAACCAGCCAAAGGTGGAAGAAATTCATCCTACTAGTTCACCGGCAAGAGGGAATATTTGTGGACGGGAACTCCTTTTTGAGAGGCAGAGCCCACCGGGGGCTGACGACGAGGAGACTGCGGCAGGGAATAAATTGCTTTCTTCGTTCGATACAGCTGACATGATACAGCTCCGGTCAAGAAATAACACCCGGCGTGCTGATTCTCAAATCTCCAGCTCCCCTAGACATGAAAATATTACCTTTACTCATCACAAGTGCTGCCTGTGCATTCAACGCGTTCGCCCAAAGCACCGAGGCCCCGGCAATGGATGTCCAAGCTTTCGATTGGTGCACCATCTCAGTGCCGGGAACCGTTCCCGCAGATGGGCCGTTCGAGGGGACAATCAGTATTAAACCGGATGTGGTCGAAGAAGACTGTGAACTGAAGGTGGATTTCCACAAGTTTGTTGGTGCGAAGCGGGTCTCCGGAATCGGCAGCGGTCCAGCGGTGAATCTAAAGGCAGGAGAATCTGCTGAGGTTCCATTCTCTTTGAAACAAATTCCTGCTGATGCGTCAGCACTTCATGTTGTAGTTTATACGATGCCGTCCGGGGCGACTAATTTCAAGGAAGCCAGCCACAAAGCTGCTGCTGGTGTAAATGTTGATCGGTCCCAGGCAGATATTCCGGCCGAGCGCCCCAACGCAAAAATTAACATCGAACGATCATGGAAAGGCAATGAGGTGAAAGGAGTCTATTACCCATATCTGGTCGACAAGTTTAAAAGGCAAGGCTACGAACCTAAGTTTGCACTCGCGCCATCCGAAAACGCCTTTGCGGAAAAATTCGCTTTGCGAGGGGATATGCAGGACAAGGTAGAGATCACCCCGATTGAAATCTCACCGGATGCAGACACCCCATTTAGCCAAGGGTTT
>JBGTLQ010000287.1:0-16736 GCA_041744075.1 Terrimicrobiaceae bacterium | reverse complement strand
CCAGTTCGGCGACCTTTGTATCAAGAGTGCCTTTGTTAACGAAGCCAAGAACGGCGGTGGCGAATGTCACGGCCAAGGAGATGAATAGAAGGATTTTGCCCATAATTTTTTGTGGAGGTTAATGCAACGAATCAAAGTTATTAACAAAAGGTGCGTAGTCGTGCAAGTAACAAAATGAAGGATTTGCGAATGTTTTTTTTGGGCCTGAGATATCGTTGGGTCATTCCTGTGCCAGGTTGCAAGGTCCTTATAGAACTGCTCACGGTCGGGAAATAATTCGGGCTCCTTTGGCATACGTAAAGTAGGCCCACATCCACTGAAGGAACACGGCTGTTCTATTGCGAAAACTCACCAAGAAGAAGAGGTGGACAAACGCCCAGGCCATCCATGCCGGTAAGCCGACGATTTTTAAGGGTCCTAGTTCGCAGATTGCGGCATGGCGGCCGATTGTTGCCATGCTTCCCTTGTCAAAATATTCCCATGGACGGGTTGTTTTCCCTCCGAGCTGACGGAGAATATTTTCGGCCGCGTGACGACCGGCCTGCATCGCTGCGGGGCTCACACCGGGGACAGGTTTTCCCAAGGTACTCGTGAATGTGACCATATCCCCAACGGCCTGAACTTCTGGATAGCCGGGCAAGGTGAGGTCGGGGTTGACCTTCAGGCGTCCCTGACGGTCCACCTCTCCCAGCATGGAGGCAAGGGGGGAGGCGGTGTTGCCGGCCGCCCAAACAATCGTACGACATCCGATCCGCTCGCCAGCAACCTCCACGTGCGTGGCGTCCAAGTTTGTGAGTGGCCTGCCAAGGAGGACCTCCACATGAAGGGCGTGAAGGTCTTTCAAGGCATGATCGGAGAGCGACTTGTCAAAGGTTGACAACAATCTGAGCCCCGCCTCGACTAGAATCACGCGAGCCTGACTGGAATCAATTTTTCTGAAGTCCCTCTTCAGGGTAAAATTCGCAAGTTCCGCGATCGCACCCGCCATTTCCACTCCGGTTGGTCCCCCGCCAACCACCACAAATGTCATGGCCTCCCTGCGTTCCGCGTCATCGCGGGCTTTCTCGGCTTCCTCAAACGCCAAGAGAACACGTCTTCGGATATCAATGGCGTCAGCCAAAGTCTTTAAGCCCGGAGCGTGGAGTTCCCATTCCTCGCGACCAAAATACGAGTGGCTGGCTCCGGCTGCCACGATCAGATAATCGTAGGAAAGTGGGCCTGTGGTGGTCTGAATGGTTTTTGTGGAGGGAGAAATGGAAAGAACCTCATCCAGGACCACCTCCACATTTCCTTGATCCCGAAGAATGCTTCGAATGGGCTTGGCGACATCGGCCGGTGAAAGCCCCGCAGTGGCCACCTGATAGAGCAGCGGCTGAAAGAGGTGATGGTTGCTGCGATCGATCAGGACGATCTGAACACGGGCTTTTGCAAGCGCTTTAGCCGCACTTAGCCCCCCAAAACCTCCTCCCACGATAACAACCACCGGTAGGCTCGGAGTTCTGCCATTGAGAGGTGATTCCTTGTTGTTGTTCACTTGGCAAGACCATGCTCGTATCGGGGCAATCCGTCAAATGCAGCGTCCAGAAGGTTTGCCTCCGCATGCGTCGCACCAGCCTTGGTCCAGATGGGCGAACTCGTCACCCCAAACCGCATTCCCCCGGCAAACCCTTTTTGCTTTATAACTCGGGAAACCTGTTCCATCTTCCGCCGTGCGCTCGCTCATATCTATCATTTTTCTTGTCTGTGTTTTTCTCACGGGAGTCTGTGAGGGACGCGATTTTTCGGTGGTCGCCTACAATGTGGAAAACCTGTTCGATGCGGATGGGGAGGCGGTCTATGAGGACTATCAACCGTCCACCTACACACCAGAGCATCTCGCGGTGAAGGTTGAAAACATCGTAAAAGCTCTCGCACGGGTGAACGAGGGACAAGGGCCGGAAATCATTGTGTTAAATGAGATTGAGCTGGACCAGACCCCAAAATCCACCGTTGAAGATTATCAAACCTGGCTTGCTTCCGTGGAAGGCAAAACGGTTGCGGAACTCCTGGCGGAATCTCCGCTGCCCGAGGAATTGGCAGGGGTCCCTGCCGAAGCGTGGTTGCTGAAAGCCTGCGAGGATGCCGGGCTCAAGGGCTACAATGTCGCGATCACTGACGAAAAACCGGGTGCCTACAATGACGGTCGGGGTATCGCGATTCGAAATGTCATTTTCTCCAAGTTTCCCATCACCGACACCCAAAGTCATCCGACTCCAGCCGCACGGGCCATTCTTGAAGTGACCGTGGACGTGGACGGTCATCCTCTGATCATCCTTGCAAACCACTGGAAGTCCGGGGCGGGGGATATTGAAAGCGAGAAAAAACGTCACCAGAACGCAAAAGCTGTCCGGAACCGGCTGGATGAAATTTTGAAAGCGGATGCCAATGCGGATGTGATCGTGGCCGGTGATATGAACTCGCACTATAACCAAAACCGGCGGTATCGGGAGATGCGCAAAACGGCAATCAATGACACTCTGGGATCTCAGGGGAATGAACTGGCCCTGCGTCAGATTAATGGCCCCGACCTTTATAACCTCTGGTTTGAGCTGCCCTCCGATCAGCGAGGCAGCGACATCTACCAAAATGAGTGGGGAACGTTGATGCACATTATTTTGTCACGTGGACTGTATGACCTTCGGGGCGTCCAGTATGTCGATAACAGTTTCACCGTTTTGAAAATTTCCGGACTGAATGCCGATATTTTTGGTCGTCCCATCCGTTGGTCACGGGGTGCAACTCCTGGTGGTTTTTCCGACCACTTTCCTATTATGGCGAGGTTTCGAGTTGCCGAGGAAAATGACAAATCCCGGTGGATTGGTCTCACCAAACCTGGCCTCACGGAGACCGGCGGGGATTCGGCGATCCCTGTGGATTATTCGGTGGTGGATCTCTTTGAGACGGCGCTCACTTTTGAGAAACTTCCTCCTGGTTCCAATGTGCGCGATGGTAGCTGGAATGGGCGAGTGTTTTTTGTGCAGGCACCTGCAACCATCGATGACAGAAAGGTGGTGCGTGTCACGGTCGGAGGCGAAGAGTATGAGCTATTCACCCACAATCAGGAACTGCGCACTCGCATTCGGGAGGCAGTGATCGCAAATCAGGAACTCTCTTTTTATGGGGAACTGGGGATTTACCGTGGGCGCTGGCAATTTGTCCTGCACGGGAAAGAGTGGCTGCCAGCTCCCGAAAATTAAATCTTGTCACGAGCGTCTCGGTCGGTTGGACTTCGCCACTTGAAATTTTTGTATCTGATAGACTCAGTAGGTAAGGTCACTCCGCCTTAATTCCTCAAGCGAAGCTGCTTCCCGCGACTGAAGCTGGCTTTTTAGTCAGGTCACCCAATCCTTGATGTGTCCCCTCGAACGTCAAGCACCTCCATTTTTCAAACGATTCCTTATTTATGTTTTTTAAAAACTTTTCCAAAGACTGGTTCTCCAATGTTCCCAAAGACCTGCTGGCAGGTTTGGTTGTTGCGCTGGCGTTGATTCCTGAAGCCATTGCATTTTCCATCATTGCCGGCGTGGATCCTCAGGTGGGGCTGTACGCGTCTTTTTGTATCGCGGTGGTGACCGCCTTTGCCGGGGGACGTCCGGGCATGATTTCCGCTGCCACTGGGGCCATGGCCTTGTTGATGCTCACCTTGGTGAGGGAACACGGGTTGCAATACCTGTTTGCCGCGACACTGCTGACGGGTGTTTTTCAAATCATCGCAGGATTTCTGAAGCTGGGAGATGCTCTCAAATTTGTGTCGCGATCCGTGATGACCGGATTTGTGAACGCCTTGGCGATCCTGATTTTTATGGCTCAGCTTCCTGAATTTCGCGGAGCCGGATGGTTGATGTATGCGATGGTGGCCGGGGGTCTGGCGATCATCTACATTCTCCCCCGCTTTACGAAGGCCATCCCCTCGCCACTGGTGTGCATTGTGGTGTTAACGTTGATCGCCTCGCTGACAGGTCTGGATCTCCGCACCGTGGGGGACATGGGCCAGCTTCCCTCAACCCTACCGGCGTTTCTGATTCCTGATGTTCCATGGAATCTCGCCACGCTGGCTATTATTTTTCCCTACGCCTTTGGGCTCTCGGTGGTCGGTTTGTTGGAGTCCTGCATGACGGCGGTCATTGTCGATGACCTCACCGACACGGACAGCAACAAAAACCGCGAGTGCGTGGGGCAGGGGGTTGCCAATGTGGTCACAGGATTTTTTGGAGGGATGGCCGGTTGCGCCATGATCGGGCAAACGGTCATCAATGTAAAATCGGGAGGACGCGGTCGTCTTTCCACCTTGGCGTCCGGAGTTTTTCTTTTGATTCTGATTCTTGTTTTTGGGGCCTGGGTGAAGTTAATTCCCATGTCTGCTTTGGTGGCAGTGATGATCATGGTTTCCATTGGAACCTTCAGTTGGGGATCTCTCAAAGATCTGCGGCGACACCCCAAAACCTCAAGCCTGGTGATGGTGACCACGGTTTTGGTGGTTGTCCTGACCCATAACCTTGCCATTGGCGTGGCGGTGGGGGTTTTGATGAGCGTGATTTCCTTTGCCCGCAAAGCCGCGCTCCTTGTGCGCATTGGCTCGGAACTCAGCGAGGATGGCGAATCCCGCACCTATTTCGTGCATGGAAACCTCTTTTTTGTCTCGGCAGGAACATTCGCGAGAGCCTTCAATTTCCGTGAAGTCCTTTCCAAGGTGACAATTGATGTGACCCGTGCCCATTTTTGGGATATCAGCTCGGTAGCTGCCTTGGACAAGGTCGTGATGAAATACCGTCGTGACGGCACCGAAGTCCAAGTCATTGGACTCAATGAGGCCAGTGCCACGCTGGTCGAACGCGTGGCGATCCATGACAAGCCCGGCGCAGAAAATCTCACATCCCTCCACTAATCACACCCCATGAAAACGATTCTTACCTGCACGGATGGCTCAAATTATTCTGCCAGTGTTTATGACCACACCGCGTGGGCTGCCAATCGGATGGAAGCCGCAGTGCATGTGCTTCACATGCTGGACCCCCACCGTGAAACGGCCGGGATGGTGGACCTGAGTGGAAACCTTGGTCTCGACACGGGTCGTGAACTCCTTGGAGATCTTGTGGCCTTTGAAGAAACAAAAAACCGTCTTGCCCGCGAGAGGGGCCGGGCGATTATCGAGGAAGCCGAACGCCACCTCCGTGCAGCCGGCTTGTCCGATGTGCGCATCGAACAACAACACGGTGAATTGGTGGAATCCGTTGCCCGCATGGAGCATTCCGCAGATCTGGTGGTTATTGGCAAACGGGGGGAATCCGCCGGGTTTGCCCAAGCCCATCTCGGCTCCAACCTGGAGCGAGTCATTCGTGCCAGCATCCGCCCCGTCCTGGTGGCTTCCCAGAAATTTGAGCCCATCACAAAATTCCTTCTTGCCTACGACGGTGGTCCCAGCGTGGAAAAAGCCATCGCTTTTGCAAAAACCAACCCTCTGCTTCATGGTCTTGCCTGTCACCTCGTGCGGGCTGGACGGATTGATTCCCAAGCGGAATGGTTCTTGGCAGAAGCCGCTGCCGGACTGGCCGCTGCTGGTTATGAGGTGACTCATGAAGCCATTCCGGGTGCACCCGAGGAAGTTCTTTCCACAGCGCTGACCCAGGAAAAAGCCGGGCTTCTTGTCATGGGGGCCTACGGTCATTCGCGAATCCGCCAATTGATGGTTGGGAGCACCACCACGGCGATGGTCCGCACCTGTGAAACTCCGGTGTTGATGTTCAGATAACACCCCGCTTCGAAAGTAAAAAGGGACTTCCGACTTGCAAGGATGCATTCTTTGTTTACATTGGTTGAGCACACCTTAACTGTCTTCACCTCTTGGAGATAGCGCCGCCGGAATTCCGGCTTGCTTGGTTTTTGTGCGACCAACGAAGTGAAAGTAAAAAGCTCAAGCTCCATCTCATTCCAGTGCTCGCAAACGCTTTGCATCCTGGCCTTGGCCGTGATCCAAAGCTTGGGCATCACGAGTCAGGCTGCGGATAGCGCCCCGGACGGAAAAGGGTTGGAGGCCTTCACCGGGGGGCACACTCGCGTTGTTTGGGTGATCGATGAGAACAACCACGACACATTTGCTGGGACAAGCCATCTGAAGTTGATGGGCTTTGACTCGAGGGATGGCCAAGGTGAGCGGGAAATTTTAAAAGAGGTTTCCAATTATTTTGCACCCCGTCTCACACCGGACGGTCAGCAGATTGTCTTCACCGACAAACCAGACAACAAAATGTATGTGGTCAATTGGGATGGTTCCGATCTGCGGTTTTTGCGAAATGGAGCAGCAGCGGATGTGTGGGAAGATCCTAATGATGGAAGAGTTTGGGTTTATGCGCAGTCGCAAAGCGGTAACCCCAATGTGGCGGTGTTCCGGTTTCTGTTGGATAACCCAACCGTTGAAGAGACGGTATGGGGTAACAGTCCGATCCAAGCCCTCTCGGTGGGGGGCTTTCAGGTTTCGCGGGACGGCTTGAGGGCAGCATCAACGTTTCCTTGGCCTAATTCCGGTGTGGCGGAGCTCCCGGATGTGGCCTGGCGGAAATCTCGAAATGGCTGTTGGCCATCCATGGCTCCCGATAACAGCTACATGGCATGGACTTTCGACGGTCCTCACAAAAATTTGTATTTGACCAGGCCGGGCGAATCAGACCCAACAAAGATCTCAATTTCGGAAGCTCCCGGAGTCGATAACAACGAAGTTTACCATCCTCGCTGGAGTAATGATGTTCGGTTTTTTGCCATGACCGGTCCTTACCGCAACAATCTGTACAATGACACCGAGGCAGTGGAAATTTATTTGGGAAAATTTAATGAGGATTTCACGGCGGTAGAATCTTGGTTTCAGTTCACCGACAACAATCACGGAGATTTCTTTCCTGAGGTTTGGATCGCCGGAGGGGAAAAAGTTTCCTCGAAATTTGCTCAAGGAGAAGCCCAAGGAAATCGGGTTGCGTCCGAATCAACGCCTTCACGATGGAATCCGCTCAATTGGTTCAAAAGAGATCCAATTTATAAAGAAGACTGGCCGGTCTCTTCAAAGGGCCTCGTCTTTTTTTGGGAGGACAACAAAAACACGAACACCTTCAAGAATGTGGATGGGAAAACCCGTGTGGCCCAACTTTCGGCCCGAGGAGGCGTGCGTTGGGGGCCGGATGGGGAGATGCATATTGTGAAGGGAGCATTTACTCCAGATGAGCCTTTTGCAGACGAAATACGGCAAGCCTGCATGGATACAGACGAACTCACCATTGAGGCGGTCGTGAGCCCCGCATATGACCATCAAACCGGTCCCGCTCGCATCATCAGCTTTTCTCAAGGTATCAAACGTCGCAATTTCACCTTGGGACAAGAAAACGACCAACTCGTCCTCCGCTTGCAAACCACGGAAACAAACAGGAATGGTTTGGACTTCACATTGGCACCCCTCCAGACAAACATCCCCCACCACGTGATTGTTTCCTATAAACCAGGCAGCCTTGTTTGTTATGTGGACGGAAAAATGGTCAGTGAGTCATCTTTTGAGCATGGGACGTTCGCATCTTGGAAAGATTACGAACTGATTTTTGGAAAGGAACATGGCAGCAGCCGGCATTGGGACGGATTTCTCCGAAATGTGGCGATCTACAATCGGTTTGTGGACCAGGAAGAGGCCTCGCTCAAATACGCCAGTTTGGAAGATAAACTCACCACAAGGCAGCAAATTCAAACAACCAAGGTCCGTGCAAAAATGTTAACACGCGAAGATCCCCCGCCCGCAGAGGCTATTGCGCCTTATCGCCGGGCCTTGGTCATCAATCGTTATCAAGTGATCAAGTCCTCCGATCCGGCTCTGGCGAATCAATCGATTCAGATTGCGGAATGGGCCATGTTGGATGCCAAGGTGCCCGACTTTTATCAGTCCACCAAACCTGGAATTGAGAGAGAGTTGGAAGTTCAGCATTATGAGGATCATCCTCAACTGGAAAGCGAACGGCTCTTGGGGGATTCGGCCTCGGTTGATGAGCCGCTGTATTATGATGTCAACTCTGGCAGGTAGCAGATTGCGGCCATAGGCGGCATTCAGGGATGGCTCAGATGCTGGGCCAGTCCACCACTCCCCACAAAGCGGGCTTCTGATCCCAAGTGCCTGCCAATTCTCAGGATCTCATTCCATTTTGCCATGCGCTCACTGCGACAGAATGAGCCAACTTTCAGTTGACCCGCATTGGTTGCCACAGCCAGATGAGAGATAAATGTGTCCTCCGTTTCTCCGGATCTTGCGGAAACCACAGGGGCCCAGCCAGCGGACTGGGTGAGACGTATTGCATCAATCGTTTCGGTAACTGTTCCGATTTGATTGAGTTTGATCAACACTGAGTTGGCGACCCCTCTTTTTATCCCTTCGTTGATGCGCTCAGGGTTCGTGGTGAAAAGGTCATCGCCGATGAGTTGTACATGATTTCCCAGCGCATGATACACGCGTTCCCATCCCTCCCAATCCGAATCCGCCATGGGGTCCTCGATCGAGACCACAGAATATTTTTCGCACCATTCGATCATCAAATCCGCGAATTCCAATGACGTAAATTCCCGGTTCTCCAAACGGAATCGATAGCGGCCACTTGCTTCGTGATAGAGGTCACTGGCTGCGATGTCCAAGGACAGGGAGGCCTCCTTCCCCGGGGTGTAGCCGACGCGATTCAGGGCTTCGTTAAAAGTCTGAAGCGCCTGTTCATTCGTCGAGAATTCGGGCCAGTAGCCCCCCTCATCCGCGGCTCCAAAATTGTGGCCTCGCTCACGCATGATCTCACCCGCCGCATGGAAGACATTGAATGTGATTTCCAAGGTCTCCTCGTAGGTTTTTGCACCAGTGGCCATCACAAGAAAATCTTGAACATCGGTCCTCCAATTGGCATGGGCTCCTCCGCCGAAGATTTGGATTTCGGGAAGTGGCAGCAAGGTCCCATCACCCAGCGAGGCGTGAAGGGGGACCTCTTTCACGTTGGCGGCGGCGTTTGCAGCAGCCATTGAGACACCAAGAATCGCATTGGCTCCAAGACGGGACTTGTTTGGGGTCCCATCGGCCTGGATCAATGCTTCATCCAGGCCTCGTTGGTCGCTGATCTCCCGGCCAATCGCGACCTCTGCAATCTCTGTGCGAATATTGCGAATGGCACCTTGAACAGACTTTCCACGAAAGTGACTCTTGTCACCATCCCGTAGTTCCAACGCCTCGAACTGGCCCGTGGATGCTCCACTTGGAACAAGCCCATGCCCGGTGACTCCATTCTCAAGGGTAACCACGGCCTCCACGGTCGGGTTTCCTCGTGAATCAAAAATTTGGAAGGCATCAACCGCTGCAATTTTCATAGCTTTTATTT
Organism: Terrimicrobiaceae bacterium; assembly: GCA_041744075.1. Taxonomy (GTDB): domain Bacteria; phylum Verrucomicrobiota; class Verrucomicrobiia; order Chthoniobacterales; family Terrimicrobiaceae; genus JAJTZA01. The sequence continues at coordinate 7,323 of JBGTLQ010000287.1, read as the reverse complement.
CATCCCACGCTTCCAAACCATGCTTCGGAAATGTCCTGCAAGAAAAGGTTCTTGCCCAGGCGATGGGTGACAAACTCGCGGATCATGTTTTGTTTGTTGGGGTTGTTAATCAGATATTCTGCAGGGGATTTCCCGTCCACCCTGGCCAACATGAGCATCAGAAGGAGGCGGGACGTACGACGGTTCATGTCTTCAGAAGTCGTCAGATCACAGATGGCAAAATAGGAATCCGTGGCGGTCTGCACCAACTCTGCCATGCCGATATCATTTGGGGCATGATGAAGCGCTTTGAGGTGAAGGTGATTAAGCAGAAACGCAAGGTCAAAGGCGGGGTCACCGAACCAAGCGGTCTCACAATCAAGAACCACAAACCGATCTTTCGAAACCAGCATGTTTTTGGGACTGTAGTCACCGTGGACGAGACATTCGGAACTCCTTGAAAGCCGCTGTGCCTCCTCCTCGATCTGATCCGCGAGGTTTGGGTGCTTCAGGGCCGTTGCCCGCAAGTAGGCATCGATTCGGAGTTGGGTAAAAAATGGCAAACTGTCGAACTGGGATCGTATGGTCTCATCGTTCCGGGTGACATTGTGGATCCGTGCAAGGGCCGTGGCAGCCCTCTCAGCATCCGCGGGATCCGCCCGCCCCTCCATCATGTCCTGCTTCCAATTGGTGAATCCCTCACCAAGGAATTCCATCGCAATGTAACCGTTGGAAATATCAGGGTTGAGCACGCAGGGCACCACGCCAGGCACCAGCCTAGAAACGGTCTCAAGATACCGGTATTCGTAGATCAGGCGGGCAGGGTCCGCATACCAATCAGCAGCCACTCTCAGCTTCGACACCGAACGCTTAACCACAAAGGATTTATCCCCATCATCCACCCTCCACACATCACTTGAAACGCCTCCACCAAAGGTGGTCATCCTTGCGTCCTCCGACTTCACCAACCCATCCGCCTTCAGCTTTTCAAGAATCGCGGCTTCATCAGGCGTCATGACTCCACCCTTCCATTTTGAGGAGACAAAAAACAAAATATCTCAGCTGTGATTGCTGGCAGTGGTTGCCGCAGGTGGTGGGGTGGGATTCCATATCCACCTATTTTTCATGGAAGGCCCCGGTTGAGTCAATGCGGTTTCACTTCTGATGGAAAAATTGCCTTCTGGCGGATAGACGCAGTTCTTGGAAATCTTCATGGTTCGATGATGATCCTTGGGTATAGTCTGGCCCATGTTGAAACCGCTGAAGAAAACCGATGACTGAACCCCTCAAGATTGAAATATTAAACACAGGTTCCGAGTTGTTGCTGGGGGATGTTTTGAACACGCATTTGACGGGACTGGCGTTGCGGCTCCTGCCCATGGGTTTGCGGATTTCGCGTCAAACCACTGTTCCGGATGGTGCACCCATTCGTGATGCCATCTGCGAAAGTCTTGGTCGCTGCGATGTGCTGATTGTGACCGGGGGGTTGGGGCCCACCACCGATGATGTCACACGCGAGGTGACGGCGGAGTTGCTTGGGCTGCCGCTTTACGAAGACATGGAAGTCACAACAACCATCCAAGAGCTGCTGGAGCGACGCGGGTATTTTTTTCAGGAACGTATGCGCCGTCAATCCATGGTGCCAAGGACGGCCCGAGTTTTAAAAAACCCCAATGGCACGGCTCCTGGTCTTTATATTCCTCCGTCAACATCGGCATGGCGCTCCACGCCCCACATTTTTTTGCTGCCCGGCCCTCCTCGGGAATTGTTTCCCATGGTGGACGCCGACCTGCTGCCTCTCTTGGCCAGCATCGCCGGTCAAACCGTGCTGCGCGAGAGGCGACTTTATCATGTGGTGGGCATGGGAGAAAGTGCCGTCGAAGCGGAGATCGGGTTGGCCCTTTCTCTTCGTGGAGACATTGAGGTTGGGTATTGCGCCAGATCCAATGAAGTTGATCTCCGCTTGATCGCACCTTCGGCCATCCTCGATGAAGTAGAACCTTTGGTCCTCGCGGCCGTTGGCCAACGGCTTGTCTCCAAAACCGGCGAACGCTTGGAAGCCTGGGTTGTGGGGGAACTGATTCGTCAGCGCAAAACCGTCACCACCGCGGAATCTTGCAGCGGTGGATTGCTTGCCCATCGCATCACAAATATCTCCGGGGCCTCGGAGATATTTCCTCTGGGTTTTGTGACTTATTCGAATGAAGCCAAAGTTGCTGAGCTCGGGGTTGATCTCCAGCTGATTGAGCAGCACGGAGCGGTCAGTGCCGAAGTCGCCTGCGCCATGGCCGCGGGAGCGCTGGCCAGTGCTAAAACGGATTTTGCACTCGCGCTTACCGGCATTGCTGGGCCGTCTGGAGGATCTGATGAAAAGCCGGTCGGCACAGTCTTTATTGGCATTGCGGAACGCGGAAAACCCGCAACCGCCCATCGCGAGTTTTTCCCGAGCGACCGGGAAACATTCAAGCAGCTTGCCACCCAGAAAGCCCTCGATCTCCTGCGTTATGCGCTTTTGGGAATGCGCACGAAGCCCCCCCTTGGCGGGTAGGGACAGCGGTCCCTCGCTGTCCGTTGATTGCTCTCCATGGCCTCAAGCTTTCAAATATTTTGCTGACAACAACGCCACGCCGACAAGCAAATACCCAAAAGCAAAGTCCGGGCTGGCCATCCACCCAAAGCGAGGTTCAACGCCGAGGGGACTGAGGGTGTAAGCGTGGATCAAGCCTGTGGCTGACAGTGCTGCGCAAACAAAGGCTGTGATCGCGGCCTCACGGAATTTTCGATCAATGGAAAAAGCCACAATGGCGGCAAAGGCCATGCTGGTGAGGAGAAATCCTTGGTTCAGGGAAATGACGCCATGGATATACAGGCTGGAGCCAAACTTTGGAAATGCCTCTGCCAAGTTTGTTCCGCCCACCCGCAGGGCGGTTTCGATGAGCAGGAGAGCCCAGGCAGCCAATGCTGGAATGAGGCCCATGGCGACCGCGATGGCATGAGATTTGGGGGATTCCTGAAAGGCCTGCGCGGCCATCACCACACCAATCCAGATCAAAATTCCAAGGGTGGCCTCCATGGGCACCACCACCAACACCAGGCTGGCGGCCCCCGTAAAACAGAGCAGGCTCACCACAACTCCGTTAAGACTGGAATATCCAATACGGGCCCCCATGGCTTTCCAACCCGGGTGTCCAATGTAGAGCGTCGTTGGAAAAGCACTTCCAAACAACCCCGCCACCAAACTCCCAACCCCATTCATCGCAAGCGAGGACCGGGTGGAGTATTTGTCGCCCGCAGCCTCGGCGCTTTCCAAGGTCTGCAAGGAGCCCAACACGTTAAAAAGCGCCATGGGAAAAATGACCGGCAAATATTGCCAGAATCCATCTGCCAAGAAAAAGGCTCGCAACCCGGCAATATCCAGTGAAGGCAGAAACAGCCCGGGGCTCGTCAGAGGAGCACTTTCAAAAGAAGGCAGCCCCAGCCATCGCAGTCCCCATGCCGCCGCCACCCCGAGGAGGATCGCCGCGAGGCCCGCAGGAAAACCCAGTGGCAGCCGCCATTTGGCAGCGTAGGCGATCACAATCAAAAACATGGGGGCGAGTGAGATCACTGGGGACGCAAAAATCTGAAAGGCAAATCCCATGGAGATAAACGTGATGGCGACTCCCGAAAGCGCCGAAAGCAAAGCCGCTCGCGGTACCCACCGCCGCAGGGGATCCAAAAAAAAGGCGGAAACCAATTCGAAGGCCCCACTCAGCAAGCACGCAAAAACCCCCGCTTGAAATACCTTGTTTGCATCTTGAGTCTCACGCCAGACCGGCCCCATCACCAAAAAGATAAAGGCAATCAAACTCACCGTGTTGATCCCATAAGGCAAGGCCGTCACATCGTCCCTGCCTGTCGCCTTTGCCAATCGCCACGCCTGCCAAGCATAAAATAAGTTTCCCACCAAAATCGATAAGGCCGCCCCTGGCAAAATTTTGGTGGTCACCACCTCCATCGGAATCCCGCAAATGGCAGGAACCAAGGTGATGATCAGCAACAGCTGCAAAAGGTTGTCAACAAACAACCCCACAAACCCATCAACATCCCCCCTCACAAACCACCGTGGTTTCATCTCACAGGGTGATAGGCAGGAAACTCGGCTATTTCAATCTTCATTATCTCGATCTTTCGGATAGCAAGGAGTGGACGGTCAAGGGACTGCCGCGCCCCAAGAAGGACGGGCTGGCGCGAGCGCTAAGCGCCCCTGTAATGGTAGGGCTGGCAGTCTCTTGCCCGCCCACTTGTGCCTCCAATCCATGAGACCTGTGCAACTCGTGGTCTCCAGCTCACCCCGTTTGAATCCTAAAGATTCTGATTTTGCTTTTTCACTCTGCTTTTGGCTAGGTTGCGACACCTATGAAGGACTGCCATTCTGCTGAGCTCGAGGAAATCCGGCAAATCCAAGCGGATCTGCGGTGGAAGTTAAGTTCTGTCGATCGGCGGATCAAAGACCTTGAGCTGAAAATGGTGGTCCATACTGTCGAGGAGGTGCCCGAGAAAGCGGGGTCAAGCACCGAGCGTCCCCAGGCTGCAAAAGCAAGAACTTCTCCGGTCTTACCCCCCGCCCTTCCTCCTGTGGCAGAGCCATGGAAGCTTCCTCTGCTCGAAGCTGACGATGCCTTCAAAGCATCCCATATCAGAAAGGCCATGGAGGAGGCTGACATCAATAATCCCGCGGCTTCAGACATGCCACCCCCGTTGCCGGGAGACTCCATGGAGCTGCGCGTTGGGCGTGTTTGGCTTGTGCGAGCGGGCATCGTCATTCTGCTAACGGGATTGGTTTTCCTTGGCAATTTTGCATGGCAGGAATTTGTGCTTAAAGTTGGAGCGGCAGGAAAATTGGGGCTGTTGTATCTGGCCGGCGCGGCGCTTGGTGGAGCGGGTTGGTGGTGTCGGCGGAAGGGTGGGGGATTGCGAGCCTATGGAAATGTTCTTAGCGGTGGGGGCATTGCCGCGATTTATTATGCCACATATGCTGCCCATTTTGTGGAGCCGCTGCGCGTGATTACAAACCCACTCGTTGGTGGCGGGCTTCTCTTGGCTGTGGCTGGTGCGATCTTGTGGATTGCTGATAGAAAAAACATGCAGGCTGTGGCAACCATCACCACGGCCCTGGGATTCTACACCGCGGCCATCAATCCCATCGCCGGGTTTTCTCTTTTCAGCAACCTCGTGCTAAGCGGTGTGGCGATTCTCTTACTTGTGCGACGAAAGTGGGTGGTTGTTCCCTTTGTGAGTCTCTTGGGGTGCTTTCTTGGATTCGCATTCTGGCGGTTTTTTCACTCTGGAACCTTGCTCCCATTTCAGGCCCCGACGGAATTGGATTTCTGGATGGGAATACTTTTCCCGACATGTTATTGGATTGTTTTTTCCGTCGCGACCTTTGTGGGAAAAGCGGAGAACTTCAGCGGCCCTGTTCGTGCAGCGTTTTTGACAATCAACAATGGAGCCTTTTATGGGCTAACCGCCCCGCTGGTGGCAGGGACTCAGGACCAATTTTTCTGGATCTTTACCTCAGGCTTTGGGGTTCTGCTTGTTCTTCTCGCCTTGATTGCACGCAGGGTGGACGTCAATGATAACGGCTTCGATGGGTCCTATCTGACGCAAGGGCTTTCGCTCATTGTGCTCGGGTTGGTGTTTAAACTGAGTGGATACCAAGCGGCCATCTTGTTCTCTCTCCAGAGTGCAGCGTTCATGAAAATGAGCCTGCTCCGACATGGAAAAATCCTCCAAAATTTTTCAGGAGTTGCGGCGTTGGTTGCGGCTTACTGGGCACTCCAATCCCTCTCTACACAGGCCTCCCATGCCTCCCTCGCGGCCTCGGGATGTGCAGTCGTTTTGCTTGGAACAGCTTGGATTTTCAAAAATCAACGTGGCCTGCTGCAGCCCTTGTCCCTACAAAAACGAGCAGCCGGCTTTGTGGGCATCGCCTCAGTGCTCGGGATCGCGACAGCGGCTTATGCGACTGACGGAACCCAAACGGTTTATATTCTATTAGCCGTCTCCGTATCAGCAGCTCTGACTCTGCCATGGCTCCGTCTGCCAGAAGCCATTTATGCAGCCCAGGTTTTTGTGGCGCTGGGATTTTTGAAGTATCTTGCCTTGCCTAACTTGGCCGACCCTCTGCCGTGCCTTGTCATGGTTGCAGCCTCACTCTTTCACCTGCACTGGTGGCAGCACCGTCTGATTCCGGGAACCGGCGGAACCTTGCTAGCGTGCTGGAGTGGCTTCCATTCTATTTTGATCACGGGAAGCCTCATCGCTTGGACCTATAATGCCTTAGTTCCAGCGGTACAAATTCCGGTGTTTGCCGCCCTTGGACTCATTGTCTTTACGTACGGATTTTTGACGCGAGTCGGGGTCTTGGCGGTCATCAGTCAGGTCCTTGTTGCGGCCACCCTGTTGAGATTTTTCAGCCTTCTGATAGATGGCATTCCTTGGATCTTTCCGGCTTCTGCCTTTTTGTTGCTGGCTTTGCAGTCCGCCGCTTCCTCCTGGCTTCATTCCCGCCTTCCCGAAATCCCGGGTCAATTCCTCTCCACCCACCGAAGGGCAGTCGAAGTTATTGCTCTTGTGGGAGGCACCTTGCTTTTGTTCCAAAATGTCACGGAACCTTGGCTGTTTTTGTCCCTAACCGGAGCCGGCTTCTTGATTTTCTGCACCTCGGCCGTCTTGAAAAACTCCGTACCACTGCACTATGCGGCATTTTTGGGCCTGTTTGCCGGGTTTCAATTTCTCCGACAAATCGCGTCCCCGGGAAACCCCACATGGCAGGATTTTGCCGGAGTGATTATGCTTCTCATTTCTCAGCAAATTGGTCTTCGCTACTTGCACGGAATGACGCTCTACTCCCGCCGGATTGAAAATATCAGCATTGCCGTCGGAATTCTTGGATTGTGGGTGATGGTGGGGGAACTGGTCGCAGCGTCTGCCCAAGGATTTTTCCTCACGGTTTCCTGGGCGGTCGTCGCAGCGTTTTCCATGGCTCTTGGATTTGTCCTTAAAGAGCGGGCTTACCGATGGGCTGGGCTTGTCTTGCTTTGCCTCTCAGTTGGCAGGATCGTGATTGTGGATGTTTGGCAGTTGGAAACCATTTACCGTATTCTCAGCTTCCTTGTTTTGGGGGGCATCTTGGTGGCGATAGGGTTCTTATATAATCGCTTCGCTGATGCATTGAGGAAATGGATGTGAGCTAATTCGGCGTTATTGCTCTGGAGTTGGTGCAGGAATTTCTGCTTCTTCAAATGCAATATTATTATCTTCGCACCAATCAATGGCCGGTTTGAATCCTGCTCTTGCGGC
>JBGTLQ010000286.1:0-22402 GCA_041744075.1 Terrimicrobiaceae bacterium | reverse complement strand
CATGAAGCAAAAAACTGCCCGGGCTGAGGGTCTTTGCCGAAGGCTTCTGCCCGGGTTTTGGTGAGTGGGCCTGCTGGGAGGAGTTGTTGATTAAACCATGTTTGGAATTCCTCGCTGGTGGCTTTGACGAGGGGTTTCTTTTCGCCGGTTTCGAGGCGGTCGGTTTTCCAGAAGGAACCGTTTTCATCGGCCACCCAGAGGTTCATGAGCGGGCTGGCGAACGAGGATTCGGCAATCCGCGTTCCACCCTCACCCTCGCTGAGTTCGAGTCGTTCCCGGGATTCCAAAATGGCGGTCAGGGCTTGGGCTTGCGTGGAGCGGCTGCGAAACCAATCGCCGGACCATGTGTTTCCGTTCAGTGAAAAGGAACTTCCGCGCGCGCTTCTTGCGGCTGAGGCCCCTTCTTTCCGCAAGTCAATTGGTGCCAGAAATGTGGGTTGGCCGAGGGAAAAACCATCCGATATCAGGACCCCGGTCCTTGAGACCTGTTCCTGCCAGCGTACCATTTTTTTATCCTCTGGTCGCATCAGCGTGACCGAAAACTGTTCCCCTGTGCCACCAAATCCTTCGCTAAGAATAATGGCCACCCCCATCAAAACGCTGGCCACAAGGGAGATTAATGGCGTTGTCCAAAAGAGACGATGACGACGCCCTGCGGGCGCAAACACCATGAAGTTGATCGGGCCGATGACCACGGCAAATGCCAGCACAAAGGCAATGATAAGGGCATGGGGCGGTGACGGCTTGCCGATCCCGCCGGCGAGACTCCAGCTCCAGGAATAGCTATTCATCAGATTTCCATAGGAAGGACCTGAGAAGGATTTAAGAAGTTCGCGGACTTGCTCCGGAAAGTTTGGTGCCAAACTCGCTATGCGGATAGATCCAGCGCCCAAGCTACTATCGGGAGGAAGATCCACGGGTGCGGAAGCATCTGCGTAAAAGAGCGCGAGTTTGCCGCCTTGCGAGATCCAGTCCCTGAGAGCAGCACGAGGAGCCGGTTCCAAGTCCCGCCATTCCCCCGCGTCCAACATGATGGTGTCAAATCCCGCCAAGGCCCGCCAATCAGTTGGCATATAGCTCATGTCCAGCGGGGTGCCTTCGAGGGATTCCGAGCGGGTGGAATCGTAAAGTTCGCGCAGGGCAGCCCAATGTTTGACCGAGAGGGCCTTGCCCATCCCGAGGTAGGGGGTGGGCGTTCTGCCCCCGCCTGATGAATACTCCGAGGCGGCTCCTGAAGTGACCCCAAATCCACTGACTCCCACCGTCAGATTGGAATAGCGGGAGAAATTCGAAAGCGGTGAGGCCAATGGCACAAGAAGATCAAACGTGCGGCGCTCGCGGGAGGGGACCGCCAGCTTGATAGTCGAAATGGCCGAGCGGGACTCTCCGAGAACATGGATGCTTTGAAGGGTCCATTCCCGGGCGCTTGCAGAATCGTTTTGCACTTCGACCCTCAGCGGGAGAAAACCCGCTGGCGGCAAGTCATCAAAAAAGTTGGTGATTTTGATGTCGATGCCACTTCCTGGAGCAAAACGAAGGCCCGAAAGCTGACGGTAGGCCTCAGAGACTTCAGGAAATCCCAATATCAGCAACAAAACCAAGATCGGTGCACGGAGCAGCACGGGGAGGGGACAGAGGTTTAGTGAACCAACGCGTCGGTTCATCTTTTTGCAGCTTTGAGAATATCGGGAGGGGCTTTGTCCTGCTTTGGCACCGATTCCACGACTTTTGCGATAATTCCTTGGGGGGTCTGACCTGCCAATCGTGCGGTGTAGTCGAGAACGATTCGGTGCGCCAAAACGGGAATGGCCAACGCCTCAACGTCTTCAAAGCTCGCATTGGGGCGGCCGTCCAATAAGGCTGCGGCCTTGGCTCCACCTGCCAGGGCCAGCGCAGCGCGAGGGCTCGCACCAAATTTTACGCCTTCAGCTGCCACGCCCTCATGTGTTGCATCCACCAGCCTCGCGATGTAGCCAGCCACCACATCCGGCAAGTAAACGGACCGTGTCAGGGCGCACAATGACAAAAATTCTTGATGCCCCATCACCGGTTCCACCACGGGTTCGATGCCGAGCTCTCTCTGACGTACAATTTTCTCCAGCACTTCGACGCTGTTCCTTTTGACTTCGAGTTTAAAAAGGAATCGATCAAGTTGGGCCTCGGGCAGGGGATACGTCCCTTCCAACTCGATGGGGTTCTGGGTCGCGAGCACAAAGAATGGGTCCGGCAGGTCGTGGGTTTGCCCCATCACCGTCACCCGACGTTCTTGCATGGCCTCCAGCAAGGCCGCTTGGGTTTTGGGCGAAGCCCGGTTAATTTCGTCAGCAAGAACAAGGTTGGCAAAGATGGGACCAGGTTCGAAGACAAACTGACGCCGCCCTTCAACCTCTTGGAGAATGGGATTGCCAGTGATATCGCCAGGCAGGAGATCTGGCGTGAACTGGAGTCGCCGGGACTCCATCTGCAGGGCTTTCGAGAGAGCTTTGACAAGTTCTGTTTTGCCAAGACCCGGAAGGCCCTCAAGAAGGAGGTGGCCGCGAGCGAGCAGGCCGGTGAGCACCAAGTTCACGAGGGCCTCCTGACCAAAAAGCACGCCATTCAGCGTGGCTTTGAGTCTGCCAAGCGACCGGCCCGCCTCAGCAGTTGCAGATGGGGCTAGGCCGGTTTCGCTCATGGGAAGCAGAGCTTCGCGTTCTAAAAAAGACCGAAATCAGGCTGCGCCTTCGGGACTCATGATGGATCCATGAGTCTCCATCCATTGGCGCACGGAATTGCGAAGATCGTTGGAGGCCTGTTGCAGCTTGCGCTTCATTTCGCGGCGTTCCTTGCGGGAAATTTCGTTGCGGCGCTCTGTGGCCTCACGATACTGAACCAACATCTCTTCCCAATGCGTGAGCGACGACTGGACTTGAGCCCTGGCATTTTCCAGCATCGCGTGGAGGGATTCGGAGATTTGTGAAGGATGTGCAAGGAGGCGGTCTTGCAACTGACGTTCGTGCTCCGCGATTTGGGCCTTCAAGATTTTTTCTTCAGGCACGGTGCGAAGGTTTTTGACGAGTCCCACCTTGTTAAGGAGCCAGATTGTCCACTTGGTGGGGTCAAATTGCCATGGCTTCACGCCATTACGGTAGTCGAATTGGAATTCGTGATGGTAGTTGTGATAACCTTCGCCAAAGGTGAAAAACGCCATCAAGAGACTGTCTCTTGCTGAGCAATGCGAGGAATAAGGACGCTCGCCAATCCAATGACAGAGCGAGTTGATGCAAAAAGTCATGTGGTGCACAACCACGATGCGGGCCACACCAGCGATCAAGAAACCGCCCAGCGCGGCAATGGGGCCTCCCACAAAAAAACCGATGAGTGCAGGAATCGCAAAACCAGCAAAGATCGCAACCGGCACGTAATGTGCATGCTGAAACCAAACCATTTTGTCTTTTTGGAGATCGCGAACCCAGGTGAGGGGAGTTTCTGGGCCTGTGCGGAAAAGCAACCAACCAATATGGGCATGGAAAAATCCTTTGGAGATGTCGTAGGGATCCTCGTCATGGTCCACATGTTTGTGGTGACGGCGGTGATCAGCGCACCAACTGAGGGCAGATCCTTCGAACGCCGCTGCGCCAAAAAGGAGGGTGAAAGCTTTGACCGGCCAACTGGCCTGAAACGTGAAATGCGAAAATAATCGATGATATCCCAGCGTTATGCTCATGCCGGTGGCAATGGTGAAGAAAAGAAACATCCCGATCTGAAAGGCGTCCAAGCCATGGAAATAGATATAGGCTGGAACGGCAGTCACTGTGGCGATAAATGTGCCAATCAAGAAGGCACTATTGGTCCAGCGGACGGAATTCAGAAATCGCCGGAGTGAAAAACCACGTGAGGAAGTTTTAGAATAGCTCATAATTGGATGTCAAAACGCAGGGTTATATTTCTGCAAGCGCTTAACCTCGTTCAATTTTGGTCGGCTGACAAGTGGAAAGACGGGATGGTTATTCCTCGTGCATGGCCACGATCAGGTCGGCGTATTTGTCGGTGATGATATGGCGTCGGAGTTTGAGGGTATTTGTGAGTTCATCCCCCAGGTCGAAGGGTTTGGGCACCATGCGGAAGCACGCGATGCGTTCGAAGCTCTTGAATCCGGTGTGGGCTCCCACAATGCGTCGGATTTCGGCTTCGAGGAGTTCGCTGGCTTTTGGGCTTTCCTGGAGTTCAAGGAGATTGGCGGCGGAAAGTCCTGCGGAGCGAAAACCATCGATCGAGGGAACAATCAACACCCCGAGTTGCTTTTGGTCTTGGCCGGTCACCATGCAGTGGTCGATGAGCGGAGAGGCGACCAACCGGCTTTCGATGGGCACGGGCTCGATGTTTTCGCCGTTGGATAAGACAATCGTGTCTTTGGACCGTCCAAGGATTTTCAAGCAATCATTAAAGGTCACCATCCCAATGTCCCCGGTGTTCAGCCAGCCGTCCTTGAGCACACGGGCGGTGTTTTCGGGGTCTTTGTAATATCCCTTCATCACTTGCGGTCCATGCACATGGATTTCGCCGCGGCGGCCGCGGCCCTGGTCGCGGCGGGAGCGGTCAGGGTAAAGGATTTCGCCGGTTTGCAGGTCGATGATTCGTACCTGCGTTTCTGGGAAGAGCGGGCCGACTGTGCCAATAACGAGATTGTCCCATGTGCGGACGGCCAGCACGGGAGAGGTCTCGGTGAGGCCATAACCTTCGAGCACAGGGATACCGATGGAGTTAAAAAATTCGTCCACGTGGGGTTGCAAGGCCCCGCCGCCTGATATCGTTCCGCGAAAGTGGGAACAGCCAACGGCGGCCCGTAGTTTCGCAAGCACGATGGGATCAAGGATTTTGTAGGGAAGGATGTTGAGGGCCCATGCGGCAAGGTGGGATCCCGTGAGGGACACCTTGGCTGCGAAAGATCGGCCAGTGAGGTCCAGTTCTTGGCCACGCAAAAAGCGCTCGGCATTTTTGACGCGGAGGCAGCTGGACCGTGCGGCGCCAAAGAGTTTTCGGCGAATGGCGGGAGCGGCCTCCACGCGGGCCATAAGTTTTTGGTAGAGGTTTTCCCAAAGTCGCGGAGCCGATGCCATCACATTGGGGAGAACCGTTTTGAGGTCATCCCCAATCGTGCGGATGCTGGTGTAGTGGGTGCAGACGCCCGCGCTGATCGCGATCATTTCGAAGACCCGTTCGTAACTATGCCAAACGGGCAGGATCGAAAGGGCTTTCTCGCCGGGAAAAAATTCCAGCGGAAGGTTACGGATCTGGGAGGCCATGTTAGCATGGGTGAGTTGGACACCTTTGGGCGTGCCTGTCGTTCCAGAAGTATAAATAATGGTGAACAGATCGTCGGATTTGACGCCACCCACCCGGTCAAATGCAGAGGTATCTCCGCCTTCGCGGTGCTTCCTGCCTCGCTTTTCAATATCGTCCAAAAGATGAACTCCCGGTGGCGGGGCTTCTTTGGTGCTCATCAGAATCACATGCTCCACCCTGGGCAGCCGATGTTTCATCCTCTCAAATTTTGCATAGGTGGCGGGATTTTCCAGAATCACAAACCGCGCATCGGAGTGTTCCAAGATGTATTGGATCTCCGACTCGGTGACATCTGTGCCGCGCGGAACATCCGCCGCGCCTGCGAGCAAAATCCCATAGTCGCTCAGGATCCACTCCAAGCGATTGTCTGCAATGAGTCCCACATGTTCGCGGGCTTGCAGGCCCATCGCGATCAACCCGGTTGCGAGGTCCAGCCCGCGTTCATAAATCTGGTTAAAACTTGTGGGAACGTAACTCCCATCGCTGCGTCTTGTGGCAAAGGCTGGGAGATCTCCAAATTTTTCTGCGGCATCCTGATACAGTCTTGCCAGATTTTGAGAAGCTAAACGCGATGGCATGGGGTCTTGCCGGTGGGGGAACAGGAACGAGCCCTATTTTCTGCGGAAGGGCTGGAAACCCGACTCACGGAAAGTGATCCTCGCCTTGCTGGTATCATACGGCGAAATTTCCACTTTCACTTTGTCACCCGGAACAATGCGGATAAAATTTTTCCGCATCTTCCCGGAGATGTGCGCGAGCACGACATGATCATTCGCCAGCTTCACCCGGAACATCGTCCCAGGAAGCACGTCCACAACGACCCCTTCACTTTCAATACATTCTTCTTTAGCCACAATTTTTTAGGAACAGGCCTTATACCTGACATCAAAAATAAAATCAACCCATTGCGGGTCATAAACAAATTAATTCCTTGGCATCCCAAGTGCTGGGAAAGGGAGTGCTTTTGAATAATATCCCCAGTGGCAGATCGGAATATGACAAAAATGTAACATTGCGCACGGCGAATCTTGGGATATGACGGGGATTGATATGGGTCGTCGTTTGAATCTTGTCCAGCTCTTGATCTTTGCCGCTGTGTCGGCATTTTCATCAGCATTGGCTCAAGACAAAACCGCAAGCGGTGCTGGTATGACGGCCGATGAGTTGATGCTTCGTGCGGACGAGGCCTACAATAAGCGGGAATTTTCCGAGGCGGCGAAGCTATACAGAAAATTTTTTAATGACTTCGGGCAATCGAAGGAACCGCAGGTTATCGATATCATTCGCCGCCGGAGTTACACGCTTGCGATGTGCCTTGTGCAGGCGAAGACTTTTGGCGAGGCCATGGAGGAAATAACGGCAGCCCTTGCCAAAACACCGCCTCTGGATCCCTGGCAGATCCAAGAACTCACCTTCTGGCTCGGGGTGTCTCAGATGCAGGAAAAGGAATATGAAGCGGCCATTGTCACTTTCGAAAAATTTCTGGGTTTGTTTCCCCCTGGCGCGCTTGGCAATCCCAGCTATGTGAAGCAATACCAAGCTGCCACCAAGATTCCAGAGGCACAGGTTTTGATTGGCACGTCGCTCTTGCTCCTGGAGAAATTTCAGGATGCGGCCACGTATTTTGAGAAGGTCAAACCTATCCTCAACACGGCAGATCGTGGGCGTTCCACGGTTCTGCAACTCTACAGCCTGATCCAAGCAAAGGAGTTTGAGGCGGCGCTTGGGTTGGTGGAAGAAGAATACCCGCGCATGGGCGACTTGCTTCAGTTGGTCGCGTTTCAGACGCTGACCCTTGAGCTTGGGAACCATTTCCTTGAAAACGGGCACTACCGCGATGCGATCGTTTGTCTTCAGAGGGTCTGGTCCTCGGAACGATTGCTTAAACATCAGCAGGATCGCCTGGCGGATCTGGAGTCGAAGTTGCTGGCTGCTGAAGCCAATCCCGCGTCAGATCCCTATCTCAAGCTCGCGTTGGGTCAGCAAATTGCCAAGGTTCGGCGCGAGGTGGAGACATTTCAGAAAATTGAAAACTTCGATTCCGCCCTCCGTCTTCGGCTTGCGACGGCTTACCAGAAAATGAAGCGTTACCGCGAGTCGGCCCTCATCATGGAGGCCATGCTCGAGGAGATGCCGCCTGATCCCTTGGTGGAGGCTGCCTCAGTTAATCTCGTGCAATCCTGGGGCGAACTTGAGCGTTGGCCGAAGGTCATTGAATCCTCCAAGAAGTTTGCCGAAGTTTTCGCAAAGTCGAAGAACCTGCCAATGGTCTTTTATTTGCAGGGATTGGCAGAGCAAAAATTCATGGCCTATGACGATGCTGTTGCCACCTTCGAACTGCTTGCTAAAAAGCACGGGTCTTCGGAATTCGGGCCACGAGCCCAATTCATGAAGGGTTTCACATTGCTTCTGGCCGAGCAAAATGCGGCGGCGATTGAAGCCTTTGAAACCTTCACAAAAAAGCATCCCAAGCATGAGTTGGCTGATGCTGCCGATTATTGGCGAGGAATGGGATTTTCTCTCGACAAACAATATGAGACGGCCCGTGAGGTCCTAGCAGAATATTTGGATCTCAAGAAGGATGGTGTCTATCGCAGTGCCGCGTTTTTTCGCAGGGCCTATTGTGCCCAGCAGATGGAAGATTACACCACAAGCATTCGCGAGCTTTCCGAATACCTCAGAAAATACCCTGGAGGCGAAGAATCCAGCGAGGCGAAGATTTTGTTAGGGGATGCATTAATGAATGAGGGGCGCATGGAGGAGGGGATTGCCGCGTTTGAAAGCATTCCGCCTGAGGACACACGCTTCTATGAAGAAGGAATTTTTAAAGTCGGAAAAGCGCTGAAGCTCATGGAGGAATACCCCCGGATGCGTGAGCATATGGAGGCCTTTGTGGCGGCCAGTCCACGCAGCCCCCGGGTCGCTGAAGCGATCTACAATATCGGTTGGGTGTATCGTCAGGCAGAGGAGCCGGAAAAAGCCCGCGAAATTTATTGGGATGCGGTTGAGGAGTTCGGAAGTGATCCGTCCATTCGTTCGGTGGATGACCTTTTTCCGGCTCTCGCCAGGCTCTATCGAGGCCCCGAGCAGACCGCCCAATATTTGGCAAAGCTTCGGGATCTGAATGAGGAATCTGACGACAAACCTGCGCTGGCCATGAGATCGCTGTGGGCGCAGGCCCAAGCCCTCCGCAAAACTGATTCGGATCGCGCGAACGACCTCCTTGTTGAGGCCTCAGCTCTGGCCAGCGTGGAGGAAACCAATCCCCTTTTGTTGGCAGACATGGCCGATGCCCTGCTTGCCAGTGATCGTGAGGCCGAGGGGGAAACCATGTGGCGGGATTTGGTAAAGTGGAATCCTCGGGCACCGCAAAAAGACCGGGCTTTTGCGACGTTGGGTCTGCTTGAACTTAAGCGAGGAAATGAAAAAGCAGCGCTGACCCTTTTCGATCGTTTTGAGCGCGAGACCCTTGGATCCATCCTCTTAGGAAAAATCATGCTCGCCCGCGCCTCCTTGCAGGAGACCCGCGGCCAATATGCGGATGCCCGCAAGAGTTTGGAGATCTTGCTCGCCAGCCAATACGCAACCGGCCCAGAAAAGTGCGAAGCTCTTTATCTCACGGGGGAGATCTATATGAAGGAAGGCAAACCCGAATTGGCCGTCCCTTATTTTCAGCGGATTTATGTGATGCATGGCCGCTGGACTGATTGGGTGGCGCGGGCCTACTACCGTAGTGGTGAGGCTTTTGAAAAATTGAAAGACACCCTCTCGGCTCGCCGCACCTACCAAGAATTGTCGGAGCGCGAGGAACTTTCCGAGATGGAAGAAACCGCCAAAGCTCGCGAGCGGCTGCAGGCACTTGGCGGGCCGCTTCCCAAAGAAATCGCACAACCTGAGGAACCAGCAGGATGAATGTTTTCCGCATATCTCAGGCTTTTTCTGCACTCGTGATTGCGGTTGCCGGGGGTTTTTCTCCTGCCGCCCACGCACAGGACACCTTGTTTTTTGCTGACGGAAAAACGCGTGTGGGAAAAATCGTTTCGGTGGATCCCAAAAATTTTCGCCTTGAGGTGCCCCTTTCTGGCTCTGCGAATGGGGTTCCTGTTTTTGCCTCGGTGACGATCCCACGCGAGGACGTGGTTCAGATTGAATTTGGTCCTGATGAGGCAAGGGAACGCAAAATCAGAGAATCCAAAGATCTCCAAGAGATTGCCGCACTGTGGAAGCAGTGGGAGCCATTTCTCGGGGTTCCCAAGTCACCTGCCGGAAGAATCGGAAACCTGTATGGCGACCTCCTGCTACAAACCCGAACCGACGCCAATGCCCAAGCCGCCCTGGCCCTTTTCACGCGAATCGAGTCATCATCATGGGCGCAGGATTCACGGATGTTGGCCAAGCAGGGACGCCTCCGCGCCATGATTGCAACGGGCAATGCCGCAGCCGCCATTAAAGACGCGCTGGAGATTGCCAAGCTCACCGAAGATCCGGCTGTGCTCGTCGAAGCAAAATTCATTCTTGCCGGCGCGGCCGACCAGGAATTGCGGACGCTTCTCGAAGAGAATCCCCGTTGGGAGGAAGATATTTATGTGATCCCCGAGCGTCACCGCCTCTACAACGAAGCTCTTGATGAATACCTCTTTCCGTATTTGTTTTTTGGCTCGGAAAGTGAGGCCGCATCCCGCGGCCTTTGGGGAGCCACGGGCGTTTACGAATTGGTAGGTGAACTCGACAAAGCGAGGGAGACCTCACGAGATATTCTTCGTATTTACCCCAAGTCCCAATACGCCGCCAAGGCCCAGTCTCTTCTCGATAAGCTCCCCAAGGAATTGCGGGACGAAGATCCCGAAAAAGAGGCCAGGGAAGAAGATCATCCAACCGAAGTAAAACCCAATCCATGAAAATCCAAAACAAACTCCGTATCCTTGTTCTCACCATCCTACTGGGATTTGCCATCATGCCCGTGGTGGCAATCGCCCAAACGGCCAATCCATCGGAAACGGCCGCCAAACCACCCAAAGACAAAACACTTTTGGATGCCTTCAACACCGGCGGGCCGCTCATGTACCCGCTTCTGCTCTGCTCGATCGGTACGTTTGCGGTGGCGGCTTATTGTTTCCTCAACATCAATTCGAGAAAAATGATGCCCAAAACCCAAGTGGAAGCCATTGGCCAATACATGCAGCAGCGCGATGCGGCCAGCGCCTACCAACTCTGCAATTCTCAGCCCAATGTGTTTGCCAATACGGTTTCCGCAGCCCTCCTCAAAGTGAACTTTGAACGCGAACTGGCCAACAAACTGTCCATGGAGCAGGCCGCCGGAGAGACCCTCGCCAATGAAGAAACCAAGCTAAATCTCTGGGTGAACTACTTGAATGTGTTTGCCACGATTGGCCCCATGCTCGGCCTCTTGGGCACAGTCACCGGAATGATCACGAGCTTCGACATGCTCGCCGCAGGAAAATCCGAACCCTCGGATCTGGCAGGCGGTATCGGCGAGGCGATGACCACCACCGCAGCCGGGTTGTTTGTGGGAATCCCTGCGATGTTCTTTTTCTTCTACTTCCGAAATCTGCTGGCCATCAATGTCGCGGAAATTCAAAAGCGCGTGACGTTCATGCTCGACGTGATTTCCGGTGAACTGAAACTTCAAGGAGCCACGGTGGAAACCGAACAATCCCAGGCATGAGAGTCGTCAAAAAACTGGAGGAAGAAGTCGGTTTTCAGCTCGCGCCGATGATTGATATGACCTTCCTGCTTCTGGTGTTTTTTATGGTGACAACCAAAATCTCCAAGGAGCAGGTCAAGGTGGATATCAAGCTCCCCACGGCCAGCAATGCCGTGATTCCCACAGACCTCAGTGACCGCGATATTGTGAGCATCGATGGGGACGGGAACTTTTTTGTCGGTCAGCGACCCGTGGACAAAAAAGAACTCACTGAATACCTCAAGGAACGATTCAAAAATTTTCCCCCCCTCCGACTTTACGTGCGGGCCGACTCAAAGACTCCTGGTCGCCAGATTAAGGAACTCATGAAAATCGCCAGCGAGGCCGGTGCGATCAACGTCATTTTTGGCACCTACCAAAACTGAGTCCATGCAGATCAAACGCAAAACCCATCCCGCCGTCGAAATGCAAATGGGGCCGATGATTGACATGGTGTTTCTTCTGCTTGTCTTTTTTATGGTCACGGCGAAGCCCATTAAACAGGAGAGCGACATCAACATTGGTTTGCCGGGAACCGTGGCTCAGGATGAGGCCTTGGACATCCCGGACGAACAGCGGATTCTTATTCGAGCTGACGGGCAGGTTTTGCTCAATGAGCTGCCCATGGACAGCCCAACCAATGAGATTTTGCCAACTCTGGTTTCCACGCTCAAGCGCTTCAAACAAACGGCGGATGCCAACAAAAGTGAGGCCCTGGTCACTATCGATGCTGAAGATGGTTCGACCCATCAGCGCATTGTGACCGTCTTGAACGCGTGCGCCATGGCAGAAATCACGGGTGTCACATTTGCGGATTCCAGCGAGGAGGAAATTTAAATGGCAGGTATCGAAACATTCCTGGATGAAAGCGAGAAAGCCAAACGCGGGCGCCGCCGACTAATTATCTCGATTCTCCTGATTGTTGTGGGAATCCACGTGTTTGGAGGGTTGGTGGCTGGCGTGCTCGTGATTGCCCGCTACATTTTTCCACCCCCTGCCACGTTTGTGGTGAAGAAGGATATCCGGCTACCCGCGAAACAGCGTGAGCACAAGATGAACATGGCCGCTTTTGATGCCATGACGCCCAAGCCAACCTTTAATGACAAAATGCAGAGCATGCAGCCCTCTCCTTTTGCTCTGCCCGAGTTGCCCAAGCTGCCTATGGACCAGATGTTACCACTGGATCCCTCGGCAATTGTGAGCGATCAGGTTTCCAGCTTGGTCGGCACCGCTGGCTCTGGCGGGGGAGGGGACGGGGCCGGTGGACTCGGCGGCACGGGGACGGGATTCTCGTTTATGGGCATTCAGTCCAGCGGCAAGCGGATTTTGCTAATGTTTGATATCTCCGGTAGCGTGACAAACAAAGCGGCTGCCAGCGGAATGCCGCTGGCGCGCATCAAGGAGGAGGCCATCGAACTCATTTCGCAGCTCCCGTCTTCATCGCGTTTTGGGATCATCCTCTTCACCCAGAACTATAAAGTTTTCCGCAATGAATTGGTCCCAGCCACCGACCCAAATAGGGAGGCCGTAAAAGAATGGCTCGAAAGCAATTGGACGGAAGCCGGCACACTCGGCGGCGGCGTCACAAACCCCAAAGGTTTAGTAGGCGTCCTCGATCTCGCCGCCAAGTTGGAACCAGATGCCGCATTTGTGGTCAGTGATGGGAGCTTCCAAGATCGCACAAGTGGTTCTATCGCAGACATTCCATGGAAGAGCGTTCAGGAAGCCGTCATGGGTCCCCTTCAGGGCTCCGAGAGCTGCACCCTCAATTTTATTGGCTTCCAGATGAAGCCTCTCGACAAGCGGGAAATGCAGTCCATCGTGCGACGGACGAAGGGAAAACTTCGCGAGATCAAATAGATCGCCAGTGGCTGTCAGCCACCCCAGCGGGCGCCGCGGCTAAGAGCTGGAACCCAACCCCGGAGATGGCCATACGCGTAGTCCGTTTTCCCGATGGCCCCGATCATGCGTTTGCCAGTGGCGGACCGCCACGCCTTGCTCATGCTTTCACCTGTATGACATCCCCAACTTTTGACAAACGCATCTTTGGTGAAAATCCCACGCTTGATTTTTCGCAAGTCATCTTCGTGTAACCAGACCTTCGAAGCGCTGTCGATCTCGTTGCTATAATCAAACATAAAGCAAGCCCGGTTGGAGTGACCGTAAAACTCAAAATTCGCAATTTTGACACGGTCTCTGGGACGACCATTGTTGAGATAGTTTAAAAATTGAGGTGTGGAATCAAACCAGACGAGATTAATTTTGTATTTGTCGCGGACGCTGATGATGTTCGCGATCAAATCATCTGACACATCCTGTCGCATGCTGCGGCGGGTATAACCCGGACGGTAAACCAGCCATGTGATTGGTACATTGGGGCCATGTTGTTTTTGCAGCTCTTGGATGCGAACCCTGGCTGCCCTGATGAAATTTCCCCACCAGCGGTCATGGGGCTGGCCCTTGTATTTTTCCCATTCCATCAATGCTGGCCCTCCGCTCACCAAAATGTATTCGCGCCCCGTTTCAGCTTTTGCCCCCAGTGTCGTCAGGCAAAGAAAAATGGAGGCGAAAATAAACAGGCGATTCATGCCCCTTTCCATCCACCGATTTTTGGGGAAAATCAAGCTTCTTCCGAGGCACTATGACGGAACAAATCCCTCAAAAATTGTGTTATCGGCCCGGGCAAGACAGCGCTCGTGTTCCTTTTGGGATCGGACGGTCCATCCAAGGAGGGGGAGTCGCAGGAGGTGCCTGATCGCCAGGGGAGCCCACGCAGGGAGACAGTGCCAATCATGCGCCATAAAGTCCGGCCGGGTGATTCCATTCAGGGCGTAATTGGCGAGAACGACTTTTTTCCAGGTCGCCTCATTTTCGTAGGCGCACGAAATCTGGCCCCGCAGAAAATTGGGGCGGTTTTTTTTAAACCAGAGCAGAGACCTGGGATTGAAGGACTGAACCGCGAAAGCCCCATGGTAGTCATCAAGGAGGGAGGCTGTTGTGCGCTCGATCCTTTGACTCCTTTCCTGGTTTTTAATCTCAATAAGCAGGCCGACCCGCCCGTTCACTACAGCAAGCACTTCTTCCAGCAGGGGAATGCCTTCATCTGTGCCAAGCAGCTTCAGGGGGGCCAGGTCCCGCCAATTCAATTCCGTCACGACGGCTGGGTTATCAGTGAGTCGTGCAAGGCCCCAGTCGTGAAACACGGCCACCCGTCCATCCCGGCTGGCCTGAACATCAATTTCTACCGGGAAATCCATGGCGACTGCGCGACGAATGGCAGAAAGCGAGTTTTCTGGAGCCCGTGCCCCATGCAACCCTCGATGGGCAAACGGCTTTGACTTTAGCCATCTGGAATCTTTTTTCATTTTGTTGCGTAAATTTTTCTGGTCAGCCGTTGCGTAAACTGGTTAGTTGTTCACATTCTTAGCGCTTTAGCCCAAACAAAGGATGGTTATTCACATACGCAACCCCGCCGCCCCAGTCAAAAGATTAGGGCTTAACATAAATGACCCGATTAAACGGACGCACTCCCTCAATTCTCCAATCTTGAGGCTTGCGACGCTCTTTTTGCTGGGCTCGCTCTCGGGGGCTTTCGCTCAGGGAACCCCGCTCAAGATTGCAGTGCCCACACCGGCCCCCGCACCGCAAATCCAAGCCAGCTCATTCGCGGTCTTCAGCGACTACGGAGAAGGCAATGCCATCGCAAATAGCCTGCGCTCCTCTCCCCCCAAACTCTACAAATTTGACCGAGCCTCTCTTCGCGACGTGTTGCGTTTCTTGGCTGATGATGCTGGCATTCCATTCATCTCAATGCAGGAACGCATTCCAAGTGATCGAAGCGTCAACGTGGCGTCCATTGATGATATTCTTGTCACATTCACCATGCGAGCCAGCCCCTTCTTGGTGTTAGAGAGCATTGCCAAAGCCAATGACGTGGCTCTTATTTACGAAAACGGAGTGTGGTTTATTCGGCCTTACAATGAACGCGAGTTGATCGGTCGAATCTATCGCCTGAGATACACCCCACAGGATCGCATCACAATCGAATCCAATGCCGGCGGGGGAGCCAACCAGCAGGGCGCTGGCTTGAACGCCACGGCAGCCGTCCCCAATGTCACGCTTCAACAGCCACAATCCGTGTTCAAGACAGAAGAGCCTGCCCTCATCGCGGAGATCAAAAACCTCCTCAGAATTCCCAGTGCCGGAGTTCGTGGAGTTGTTGCTCCGCTTGATGCCAGTGTGGGGGATTTTCCGCCCATCTCTTCCAATTCAGGTCTGAATCCTTCCGGGGCCAATCTTTCCGGCGTCACAGAAATGCCGGCAAATGAGCCATCGGTAACTTTTAACTCCGACACCAACACCATCTACATCATTGCCACCCGCCAGCAACACCAGTGGGTGGAAGGCTTCTTAGCAGCAGCAGATCGTCCGCAAGCCCTCATCGGCATCGAAGTAAAATTCTTCGAAACCACAAGGGATCCCACCAAAGAAGTCGGCATCAATTGGGCGAACACGATGCAGGGTGGGTATGACATCAATCTCTCCCAATCTCTAGTCGCAGATGGCGGGATTAGCTACGGCGTAAACAATGCTCGTGAGCAGGGGTTCAACAATACCACCGGCAATGGATTTAATAATACCAGAGACAGTGGTTTCGATAACACCAGAGAAAGTCGTATTGATAATACCACAAACAATGGATTCAACAACAGTTCGGTAAACACTGCCACGATTAACAATGGGGTCCCTTCCAACTTAAATGTAATAACAACGGACAACTTTGGAAATGCCCTAAATTCCACTGCCAATAATGCACTTAATTCCTCATTTAACAGAGCTCTAAGCTCAAGTTTCGATTCTGCATCTAATCTCACAGACGATATTTACCAATCCCTGAGGAGTTACAACTCCGGTCTGGGGGCAGCCTACACAGCGGTTCTTTCTCCCAAAGACATCAATTTTGCCATCGAGGCTTTTATGGAGGATCGCGACGCCAGCATCGTCCAATACCCGCGTGTCCTCACTGTCAACAATCGCGAGGTTGCGATTTCCAATGCGAGAAATGAGCCGATTTTGGGATCCTCCGCCACAAATGCCTCCGGTGGTTCCTCCACGCAAACCAGCGCGATCGAATACCTGCCAATCGGAACACAGCTCAATATCCTGCCGAAAACCATGCCGGACGGCTCGGTTTTCATGAATGTGGCTATCACAATCTCGAACATCCTTCGCTTTAAGCCAATCCAGACGGGTATTGGTCAAACGAACGAATATCCGGTGACCACTTCCCGTGTTTACCAAGCAGCTCTTCAGGTTGACTCCGGTTACACACTGGCCGTTGGTGGTTTGGAGGAAACTTTTGACGAACAAGTGGATAACGGAATCCTTCTCCTCAAAGATATTCCTGGAGTTGGCCAACTCTTTAAAAGCAAGGGACGTGCTCAAAACCGCAGAAACCTGATCATCTTTATCACTCCGGATGTCATTCTGGACCGCCGCGCCTCCATGGGCATTGCGGAGACACCACAATCCGTCCTGCCCCTTCGTCCTGGTGACCCCACACCTCCCGCATTTGCCTCAGATGGACGCTTGGCAGGAGGATATACCGGCTTGGACGATGCCTTTGCATGGCTCGCCTTCCAGAATGATTTTTATCGCCAAATCATCTCGGAAAACCGAACCAATCGGAATTCCATCAAGCAACTTGAAGGAGTGATTCGGACGGCTGAGATGGTCATCGTCGAGATCGAATTCTTGGCCGCAAACGCTCCAGCCCGTGCCGATCAATTTGCTAAAAAAGAAATTGAAGCTGTGGCTCTGCTCGCAAACCTTCAGGACACCCTTATTAAATCGAAAGAAAACCTTTTCTAAGAGTTACAGCCTTCAGCTGAATTCTGTCTCGGGGGTCGCAGCCGATGGTCACATCTCTGAAATCAGTGCGCGGCGGCCTTTTTTAGTCGGTCGGAGATTGCTGCGCCCAATCCCACAGTGGGTGGCTCTTCAGCCACGATGAGGTCCAACCCTGCTGCGTCCAGACCTCGCATGGCTCCATACAACTTGCTCGCCGCTTCTACCGGGTCTCCGGTTGGTGTCAGAATCTCCATGGCATAAAATCCGCTGATGGGCTGTTGCCATGACAGCAGGCCCACTTTTTGGTCGGACCGAGTCCAGGTTTCCAAGATTGCACGGGGATGAACTTTGAGGGGGGTCTGTGGGGCATAGTGGCTCTTCAGGCTCCCAGGTGACAAAATATTGGACCTCTCCTCCGAAATATTCGCGAACTCAGTGAGTTGCTCTTTGGTGACCGGTCCATGCCTTAGAATCTCAAGCGTTTCACCAATAACCATCACAATGGTGCTTTCAATTCCGTGAACACACGGCCCCCCATCAAGAATGAGGGGAATCCGCCCCCCAAGTTCATCAAGCACATGAGTCGCTGACGTTGGGCTGATCCGGCCAAATCGGTTCGCGCTGGGTGCCGCCACTGGTTGGCCAAGCGATTTGAGAACTTCCTCAAAAAGCGGGTGGGCACTCATTCGGATCGCGACTGTTTCCTGACCGGCCGTGACCAGATCCGGCACACACGCCTGCCTCTCAACGACGATGGTTAGTGGCCCTGGCCAGAAGGTTTCCGCAAGTCGTTTGGCAAGAGGAGAGGGTTTTGCGAGTTGCCCCAGCCACTCAAAGTCAGGAATATGAATGATCAGAGGGTCGGAAAGAGGGCGTTCTTTGGCTTCAAAGATTTTTGCGCACGCGGTCGGGTCGAGGGCCTTGGCCGCCAACCCGTAAACGGTTTCTGTGGGTATTGCGACGACGTCTCCATTTTGTAAAAGGGACACGGCTTCGTGGACCCCACGGGTCCCCTCCATCATCTGCGTTTTCAAACGTACAAGACACTTTCGGTGGCCTGCCGGGTTTGATTGGCTCGGTAGGCATCCAGTTTTTTCATGACGTCTGGAAGTTCCCGCCCTAACAGCCCCGCCGCAAAGAGGGCTGCATTTTTTGCTCCTGCAATCCCAATCGCAAAGGTGGCCACCGGAATTCCGGCCGGCATTTGAACAATGGAAAGCAACGAGTCGATGCCATTGAGCGCCTTGCTCTGAATCGGCACACCGAGCACAGGCACAGTTGTGAGGGCGGCCACCATGCCAGGCAGATGCGCAGCTCCTCCCGCCCCGGCAATAATGGCTCGCAGACCGCGGCCTTGAGCTGACTTGGCATACTCCGCCATGGCATCAGGCATTCGGTGGGCCGAGATCACTTGAAATTCATGGGGAACCCCCAATTGCTCCAATATCAAATGGGATTCCTTCATGGTTTCCCAGTCGGACTGGCTGCCCATGATGATTCCAACGAGAGGTTCTTGAGAAGATGAAGAATTCATTTGTTACAGAATTGTTGCTTTGTGGCTGTTGACTGCCTGCAGGAAAGCGAAATCATGCAGGTCAGGTGATTAAACACTTTTCAACAGGGAAATGACCAAAATGCCAAGAGGAACCGTAAAATGGTTTAACAACAAGAAGGGCTTTGGGTTCTTGAACGATCCGGAAGTGGAAGGAGATGTTTTTGTCCACTACTCGGAGATCAAAACCGGTGGGTATCGGACATTGGAACCCGGAGATGCCGTCGAATATGAACTGGTGATTGACCAAAAAGGTTCACGCGCCCGCTCGGTTGTGAAAGTATGACCGTGTGCTTCCCAATATCGCGCTAATCGGCTTCATGGGCTGCGGAAAATCTTCCGTCGGTCGACGGCTTGCCATGCTCACGGGCCATCGTTTTGTGGACACCGATGACCTGATCGTCCAAGTGGAACGCCGTTCGATCTCAGAAATTTTTGCCACCGAAGGCGAGGAACACTTTCGTGCCATCGAAAAACGAGTGCTTTCGGAACTGGCCGGGGTCACTGGTGTGGTGCTTTCCACGGGGGGGGGCCTGGTACTGGATTCTGAGAACCGCAGAAGCCTCCGCAAATTTGCCATGGTCGCCTGGTTGGATGCCGATCCCGATGTGCTTTTTGAACGTGCCACCCGTACAAGTCGCAGACCCCTTCTCCAAACGGAAAATCCCCGCATCCGCTTTGACGAACTTCTTGAAAAACGCATCCCGATTTATTCCGAATTTTCCGATTTCCGCGTGGATTCCACCGGAATTGGCCATGACGAAGCAGCGGCCCAAATTCTTGACCTCACCCTGCGGCACCAAAGTCGTTTTGATAGTTGACGGAACTGGCTTCCGGTTCTTTGATAGAGCACGTCACTTAACAATCAAAATCTCACATATTACTTCATGGCTACCATAGGAATTAACGGCTTCGGCCGCATCGGACGTCTCGTCTTCCGCGCAATCGTTGAACAGGGTCTTCTCGAAAAAGGCTACAAAGTTGTCGCGGTCAATGATCTCGTCCCCGCAGACAACCTCGCTTACCTCGTCAAATACGACTCCACACAGGGCCGATTTGCAGGGGAGGTTCACAGCGAAAAATCTGATCCCTCTATCGAAGAGGACGACACATTGGTCGTGAACGGGCAGAAGATCAAATGCCTGGCTGTCAAAGAAGGCCCTTCCGCTCTTCCATGGAAAGAACTCGGCGTGGATATCGTCATCGAATGCACAGGCCTCTTCACAGAAGCCTCCAAGGCCAAAGGCCACTTGGATGCCGGTGCCAAAAAAGTTATCATTTCCGCTCCCGCCAAAGGAGAGGACATCACCGTCGTGATTGGTGTTAACAACGACAAATACGACGCATCAAAACACCACATTATCTCAAATGCCAGCTGCACCACCAACTGCTTGGCTCCCATCGTTCATGTCCTCCTCAAGGAAGGCTTCGGCATCGACGAAGGACTCATGACGACTGTTCACAGCTACACCGCCACTCAAAAAACCGTGGACGGCCCAAGCCGCAAGGATTGGAAAGGCGGACGCAGTGCTGCGATCAACATCATCCCCAGCACCACGGGAGCGGCCAAGGCTGTTGCCTTGGTTTGCCCAGAAGTCAAAGGCAAGCTCACAGGAATGTCCTTCCGCGTGCCAACACCCACGGTCTCCGTCGTTGATCTCACGGTCAAAACCACCAAAGCGACCAGCTACAAGGAAATCGCTGCTGCCATGAAAAAAGCCAGCGAGACTTATCTCAAAGGCATCCTGGCCTACACCGAAGACGAAGTGGTTTCCTCGGACTTTATCCATGACACCCATTCCAGCATCTTTGACGCCGGAAGTGGCATCGAACTCAACTCAAACTTCTTCAAATTGATCAGTTGGTATGACAACGAGTGGGGCTACAGCAACCGCTGCGTGGACCTGCTCCGTCAGATCTCCTAAGGAATCTCCGGATCATCTGAGAACAAACCCCACGTCCCGTCCAGGGATGTGGGGTTTTCTTTTTGCGATGCAGATTTGACATTGTGTGGGATTTAACGCCTGATAGTTGGTCCTACCTTTATTGATTATGCAGATCCACCTGAGTCCCCGCCATTTGACCCTCACCGCAGCCATTCACGCCCACGTCGCGGAAAAAATCTCCCACTTGGAAAACATTTCCGCCCAGATTGTCGCCGCCCATGTGGTGTTGCTCCATGACGAAACCAAAACCAAAAAGCATGTGGTGAAAGTCCACCTTGCCGTAGCCGGCCCCGACATCCATGCGGAGGCCAGCCATGATGACCTTTATGCCGCCATTGATTTGGTTTCCAACAAACTTGCCACACAGCTTCGCAAGCGGAAAACCAAGCTCACGAGCCACAAGAAGCATCTCACCCAGTTGGCCAGTGAAGGACGCAAACGCGGGTACACCCGCCGATAGTCCTTCCCCAAGGGCACGGTCGTTAAAAATTTCCCACTAAGGCACGAAGCATCCTGTGGAGTATAAAGTCAAACTTGAGGTCTTTGAAGGCCCCTTGGATTTGTTGTTGTATCTCATCAAACGCGATGAGGTCGATATCTACGATATTTCCATCGAGCGGATCACCAGCCAATACCTTCAATACATGGAAGCCTTCCATGTTCTGAACATTGACTTGGCCGGCGAGTTTATCGTGATGGCGGCCAACCTCCTCTACATCAAAAGCCGGACTCTGCTGCCCAAGGACCTTCAGATGGCAGAGATCGACGCCGAGGATGATGATCCCCGATGGGAGTTGATCCGCCAGTTGATTGAATACAAAAAATTCAAAGAGGCTGCCGAAAAGTTGCGTTCCCGTGAGCAAATGCAGGAAATGCTCTTTCCAAGGGCTCCCGCCACGCCAGAGTTGCCCATAGCTGATGAAAACCTGTTGGTGGCCGAGGTCGGAATTTTTGATCTGATCAATGCCTTCCAAAAAGTTCTCAAACGCATTGATTCGAAAAAAGAAGATCTGCGTGAGATCTTTGCAGAAAACCACACCGTTGGTGACAAGATTGATTTTCTTTTGCGGGTGACATCTTCAGGTGTCGCGATTCGTTTTGAAGAATGCTTTGAAGGTGCTGCCAGCCGCGCGGAGATCGTGGTTACTTTTCTGGCGATGCTGGAACTTATTCGTTTGAAACAATTGCGTGTGAAACAAGAAAATCAATTTGATGACATTTGGATCGAGCCGATTTGCGAACCAGCCAAAGCTGAGGAGGTGGGGGTATGAGTGACGAAGTGATCGAGACCCCGGAGGTCGACAGCGAACCGCCGAAACCCCTCAAACAAATTTTGGAGGCGGTTCTCTTTTCCTCCCAGAAACCCATGTCGGTGAAAGAACTCTGCACCTCACTCAAAGGGGCCGCAGATTCCGGCGACCCTTCTGCCGTGGCCTACGCAAAAACAAAAGAACCCGCCCTGCGCGAGGCCCTTTCGGAACTAGCTGTGGATTGTGCCGAAGAAGGTCGCACCTACGAAGTTCGTGAGACGGCCTCCGGTTGGCAACTTGTCACCCGCGCCGAATTCGCCCCATGGCTGCGTCAGCTCTACCCGGAAAACCGTCCCGCCCGCCTCAGCGCTCCAGCCCTCGAAACCCTGGCGATCATAGCTTACCGCCAACCCATCACCCGCGCCGATATCGAAGCCGTGCGCGGAGTGGCCGTTGATGGGGTCATGCAAACCTTGCTCGACCGCGGACTTGTCAAAATTGCCGGACGCTCGGAGGTTCCCGGCCGCCCACTCCTCTACGAAACCACCCAATTCTTTATGGAGCATTTCGGCCTGAAAGACCTCGACGAACTGCCCAACTCCGGTGAACTGCGGCGCATCGAACTCCCCAAAGCCCCGATTCCAGAAGAACCTGCCAAGCCCGAGGCGCCAACCGAGCCAACCGAGCCAACCGAGCCAACCGAGCCAACCGAGCCAACCGAGCCAACCGAGCCAACCGAGCCAACCGAGCCAACCGAGCCAACCGAGCCAACCGA
>JBGTLQ010000285.1:0-28651 GCA_041744075.1 Terrimicrobiaceae bacterium | reverse complement strand
ATCCTCATGCGCATCGTGGATGCCCTGCTCTGTTTTCCCACCTTTTTTCTGATCCTCACAGCGGTCGCTTTGCTCGGGCCGGATATTCGTATTATCATTCTTGTTATTGGCCTTTTCAGTTGGACGGGCACGGCCCGTTTGGTGCGTGCAGAATTTCTGACACTGCGGGAAACCGAATATGTTCGCGCAGCGCGAGCCCTGGGTCAGCGCACCATGCCGATTATTTTCCGTCATATTCTCCCCAATGCCTTCGCGCCCATCTTTGTCACGGCCGTGGTTGGAATCCCTGATGCGATCCTGATCGAAGCCGGGTTGAGTTTCATCAATCTTGGTGTCCAACCCCCGCAAGCCACATGGGGCAATATCATCACAGACGGAAGATCCTACCTTTTGGATGCCTGGTGGTTGATCGTGTTTCCGGGCTTGGCAATTTTCCTCGCCGCTCTTTCCTTTTATTTGGTGGGTGATGCCCTCCGCGCCGCCACCAACACCCGCCAACAAGGCAAATAATACTATGAGCACACTCCTGGAAGTTCGAAATTTGCGCATTCGTTTTCGTGGTCAGGATGGCCCGGTGGAAGCTGTCAGAAACATTTCCTTCTCGATGAATCAGGGAGGTTCTCTGGCGATTGTCGGTGAGAGCGGAAGCGGCAAAAGCGTCACCGCTCTTTCCCTGACGCGCTTGCTGCCTGTTCCTCCGGCACAGTATTTGGGCGGGGATATTCTTTTTGAAGGCGAGAGTGTGCTGAAGATGTCTTCCGAACGTCTTCGCAAGGTGAGGGGAGGCGGCATTGCCTACGTCTTTCAAGAACCTTCAACCTCCATGAATCCGGTGTATTCCATCCGCAGCCAGATCGCCGAAGCCATTGAATTGCATCGCCCGGATGTCAAAGATGTGGACGCCGAAATTATTAAATGGCTCGACGCCGTTGGTATCGTCGATTCCCGCCGCCGTCTCCATGACTACCCCCATCAACTCAGCGGGGGCATGCTTCAACGCGCCATGATTGCGATGGCCCTCAGTTGCCAACCCAAACTCCTCATCGCTGACGAACCCACCACAGCGCTCGACGTGACCATCCAAGCCCAAATCCTCGCCGAACTCCGCCGCCTGCGCACTGAATTCGGCATGGCCCTCATCCTCATCACCCACAACTTCGCCATCATCCAAGGTCTCTGCGAACGTGTGGCCGTCATGTACCGAGGCGAAATCGTCGAATACGGTGACACCGAAAGCGTCCTCCGCTCCCCCCAACACCCCTACACTAAGGCGCTCTTAGCCTGCATCCCCCGCCTCGGCGGCCAAAAACAACGCCTGCAGACGATTGGAGACTTGGGGTATTGAGCCCGCCTCGCCCTCCGAAAGCGACGTAGAGGAAATTGGAACAATTTTCTTTGACCTGAGCGTTTACTCAACAAAAGGAAGCGAAAGTCAGAACTCCAAGCAGTCCATTAGCGATCTGAGCTTGCCGGGTGAGATTAAAAGCGGGTGAGATGAAGGAGTTCGTGCGAGGTGGATCGCGATCTCCGAGCGCGATGGGAACAAGTGGCGGCGAAGCCGCGTAAAATTTGTCATCGTGCGGCGGAGCGCCCGATCCACCTCACCCACTTCTAATCACACCCGAGCTTGCCTTTTCCTTGATTTCAAACTCGAGAAAAGGTAACCTGATGGAAACTGTGTAGTCTCTTTGGTTGGGAGTTCTGGGATCGTTCGGTCACTTTCAAACACTTCAAGTATGTCCCGCTCTCTTTCTTGCCTTCGCCTGAGTATCATAGGGATGGCGATTTTTCTGGCGCTCCCTTCCCAGGCCGGATTTCCGGAATCCGCTCAGCCTGCGTCAACCGCGACGGCCCGAGTTGCCGGAGATAAGTCAATCGTCTTAACCAACGGTCAGGCCTCATCTCGTCAGTTGATCGTCAAACTCAAAACTACAACCCACGCCAACCGCGACAACGCCCTCCGCCAAATCCATGCCAGGGACTTGCAGGTTGGCAAGGAATTCACCCGCCTGCGCGGTCTGATGATTCTGCGAAGATCCTCGAAGCAGGGGTCCCCCGAGGCTTTCACACCCGAAGCCTTAAAATCGAAGATCCGTGAACTCGAGCAGACCGGGCTCTTCGAATATGTCGAGCCGGACTGGATCGTTCATGCTCAGGACCTTCCCACCGACTCTCGTTTTGTTGACGGCACACTCTGGGGTCTTCGCAATACCGGACAAAGCGGCGGCACTGCTGGAGTGGATGTAAATGCCGTCCCCGCATGGAGCATCACGACTGGTTCCTCCAATGTGGTTGTCGCTGTGATCGATTCCGGGGTTCGCTACACCCATCAAGATCTGGCTGCCAATATGTGGGTAAATACTGGCGAGATCCCCGGCAACGGCATTGACGATGATGGCAACGGCTACATTGATGACGTTCACGGCATTAATGCCATCACCGGCTCGGGCAATCCCATGGATGACAATGACCACGGAACGCACGTGGCGGGTACCATCGCAGCCACCGCCAATAATAGCGGTGGCCATGTTGGTGTAGCCTACGGCGTTCGCATCATGGCGCTCAAGTTCCTTGGTGCCGATGGCAGTGGCACCCTCTCTGATGCCATCGAGTGTATCGAATACGCCACCGCGCACGGAGCAAAAATCACAAATAACAGTTGGGGTGGCGGCGGATTCAGCCAGGCCCTATTTAATGCCATCCAAACGGCCAACCAGGCAGGCAGTCTTTTTGTGGCCGCCGCTGGGAACGAATCCAACAATTCCGATTCGAATCCCTCCTATCCCGCCAGTTATAATCTGCCTAATGTCATTTCCGTAGCTGCCATTGACCGGAACGGCCAACTGGCCAACTTTTCCAATTTTGGTGCCACCTCGGTGGACTTGGCCGCACCGGGTGTGTCCATTTATTCCTGCACTGCCACTTCAAACAGTAGTTACAGCAGCTTCAACGGGACGAGCATGGCATCGCCCCATGTCGCTGGCGTCGCGGCGCTGCTTCTCAGCCAGTTTCCCGCAGCAACCATTCAGGAACTCCGCAGCCGCCTCCTGAGTACCACGGTCCCCATGGCCTCTCTCGCTGGAAAGATGGTCACCGGAGGCCGGGTGAATGCACAAGCAGCCCTCGCCGTCTCGGCCAATGGCCAGTTGGAACTCCAAGCCGCCGCTTCCGCAGCCACCCTTCCACTCGCGACTAGCACACCCATTTTTGTGTCTGTCAGCGACCTCTACCCTGTCACCAACGCCACGGTCACTGGCTCGTTTCCAGGCCAGTCGAGTGTTACGTTTCGTGACAATGGCAGCAGCCCGGATGTGACGGCAGGCGATGGCATTTATAGTGCAAACGTCACCACCCCGCCCTCGGGATCGAGTGCCCTCCTGACAGTTCAGGCCGCTGCCCCCGGAAAATCCCCCACCAGCGCGTCGTTCTCATTCCCACTTGCCGGTCCGCCGGCCAATGACGATTTTGCCAACCGCATCACTGTCGCGCCCGGCACCACCTCAACCAGCGGCACCAATCGCTTTGCCACACGCCAAACGAACGAGCCTCTCAATCCCTCCGTTGCCGGCGGGAAGACCGTTTGGTGGCAGTGGACAGCGGGATCATCCGGGAGTGTCACCATTTCGACCACAGGCAGTTCGTTTGACACAACTCTTGCCATTTACACTGGCACCGCCGTCAATGCCCTCGCCATCATCGGTTCCAATGATGATTCCGCCGGGCTGCAAAGCGCTGTCACTTTTAACGCCGTCTCTGGCACCTCCTACCGAATCCAGGTCGATGGTTATGGAGGTGCCACGGGCGACATTGTTCTCAATTACCCCGCACCCAGCGGAGGGACCGCCGGCACCCCCGGCATCATCACGGAACCCGCCGACCGCGCCGTTCTGGTCGGCGAGCCCTTCGAGCTATCAGTCGAAGCCTTCGGTCAAGCTCCTCTCCTCTACCAATGGCGACTCAACGGCACCAACATCCCAGGGGCAACAGCCTCCACCTATTCCGTCAATGTCTCCAGCGAGGCGAATGAAGGCCTCTATTCCGTGAGGGTTTCCAATGGCGTCGGATTTGTAATCAGCCGCGAGGCGTTTGTCTCAGTTGAAGCCGTGGCCACCCGCCCGGAGAATGACCAATTCGCAGATGCCACTGTCCTCACCGGAGCCAGTGGCCGCGTGTATGGGAGCACGGTCCTCGCCACAGCCGAACCCGGCGAACCCAACCACGCCGACGCTTCAGCTCCCATCGAATCCATTTGGTATGCATGGACAGCTCCCCTCAACGGCACTTTCACCATCGACACGTTCGGCAGCAATTTTAACACGACTCTCGCCGTCTATACCGGCAACAATCCCAGTGCCCTCACCCCGGTGACTTCAAACAATGACTCCGGCGGTCTGCAAAGTCAGGTTTCGTTCGGCGTCACCGCCGGCCAAACCTATCGTATTGCCGTTGATGGGGCCGGAGCCGCCACAGGAGCCGTGACTCTCAACTACAGCCTGCAAGTTGCCCCCGGTTCCCTTCCCAATGACAATTTTGCAAACCGCACAGTCATCACCGGCTTCCCGGCCATGGTTCTGGGAACAAACATCGGGGCCACGAGCGAACCCAATGAACCCACCCACGGTGATGGCGCTGCCCCCACCGCCTCCGTCTGGTGGACATGGACTGCCACAGCACCAGGAACGGTTGTCCTCGATACTTTTGGCAGCGATTTTGACACCACTCTCGCGGTTTATACCGGCAGCACCCCTTCTGGCCTGACGCGCGTTGCCGAGAACGATGATTTTAATGGTCTGCAAAGTCGTGTCACTCTCGATGTCCTGCCGGGGCAGGTGTTTGCTATCGCCGTGGATGGTTATGGCGCCGCCGAGGGAAGCATCCAACTCTCCCTTTCTCCTCTGCCGCTGGCCAATGGACTGGTGGCCAACGCCGGCCCCAACCAAACCCTTGTTGATGATGGCTTAGGTTTCAAACTCGTGAATCTCGATGGCTCTGGTTCCACAAGCCCCGGACAAACGATCACCTCTTGGACCTGGACATGGAACCAAGGTTCCGCCACGGGAGCTAATCCAGAAATCGCACTCACGGTCGGGGTGACTCTGATCACGCTGACTGTGGTGGATAATGCAGGCAACACAGCCACCGACACTCTTGTCGTGCGCGTTGATCACTTCGGTGGCTATGACGACACTCTGGTTTTCCAAGATGACTTCAACGCCGCCCCGGTCGGAAGGGGAAATTGGAACAATCATAATGGATGGACCCGCACAGGCGCCGCGCAAGTCGATGAGATCCTCGCTTTCAGCGGCAGCACGGATCGCTATGCCAGTCTTGGATTCTACACACCCAGTGCCGGAAGCTCCGACACGCGCATGACCCAAGAAGTCGTTTGGTTTGGTGATGAACTGGAGATCTCGTTCTATGCCCACTTTATCGCCAGCTCACCAGGCAGGCTCGATGACACCTTCAGCTTCGAAATTTACAACTACGATGGACTCCTCATCGGTGGCCTCGATTTCGTCAATGATGGCAACACTCTCGATGTTTACAGCTACACCACCGGCGACAATTACCAATACCTCACCACCCTGACCTACGAAGAATTTCAATACCTGACCCTCAGAGTTAATTTTTCCGAAAACACCTTTGATTTTTTGGTGAATGGCCTCCTTGAAGCTGAGAATATCTTATTCAGCGAGTCCGGCGAAATCTTGGACCTCGGATTCATTGACTTCACTTGGTATTACACATCCGGCTCTGCGGGAAATGGATACATGGACATCGACGATCTGTTACTGATCGGCTTGGGCGATTTTTCAAATATTGCCCCCATTGCCCAAGCCGGCCCCAATGCCCAAGTGAGCGATTCCGATAATAATGGCACCCAGGCGGTGACGCTGGATGGATCTGGTTCGGAAGACCCTGATGGCACTCTCGTGAGCTACCAATGGGCATGGGCCGGGGGCAGCGCCAATGGCATTTCTCCCACCGCTTCTTTCCCTGTGGGATCCACCATTGTCACCCTCACCGTCACCGACAACCAAGGAGCCACTGACACGGATACCCTCATCGTCACAGTTTCTCCCGGCAACCAAGCCCCCATCGCGGAAGCCGGCAACGCTGTGTCGGTCACCGATACTGGTTTCATTGGCACCGAGTCCGTCATGCTCAACGGATCTGCCTCATCAGACCCTGACGGAACCATCGTCTCTTATATCTGGACGTGGACCGGGGGTAGCACCGCCGGAGTTTCCCCCACCGCCACCTTCCCGCTTGGCACCACCGTCGTGACCCTCACTGTCACCGATAATGACGGTGCCACAGACATCGACACGGTGCAGGTCACGGTCAGCCTTGACCCCGCATCTGATGCTGACAATGACGGAGCTTTGGATTCTTGGGAACTGGCTAATGGCTTTGATCCCAACGTAGCCAATGACGTCCATCTGCTGGATAGTGACGGTGACGGGGAAACTGACATCCGGGAAATTTTCCAAGGGACAGATCGATTCAACCCCGCATCAAAATACGGTTACCAAAGTACCGGTGGTGTTATTTCCCCGCCGGGGCTCAGTACCCGCTATCGTCGGAGCACAACCCAAACGGCCGTGACAGCCCAACCCGTTTGGTCACGGGATCTGGTTAACTGGCATCCCGTGGGAACGCCCGCAGAAGGGATCACCACCACCCTCTCCGAATCCATGGTCCCGAGCGAACCGGGTTATGAAATCATCGAAGTAACCATCCAAATCACCGACGGTCCCACTGACCGACTCTTCTTTCGCCAGAGCTTCAGCCCACTTAACTAAGGTTGATACATCGCAATGATGATAAAAATCACGATGAGCACGGCGAGGACCGCCAGCGTGATTTTCACCCAGCTTAGTGGGTATTCGCCGGCCATTTTTCCGGTGTAACCGTTCACCACCACTTGGAACGATTTTGCTCCGTAGGTGTAGGTTGCGAGCCAGACGGGAACGAGGATGTGTTTGAACGTGCGGCCCTGATAGGTGGAATCAATTTGTAAAAATCGATGGGTGTCGCCGGGGACATCTTGCGAGCAGAGTGTGTGGATGGTGGCGTCCATTTGTTGTTTGCTGACCAGTGAGGCCTGACGAAGATCGACCTGATAACGCTCCACCGTCCAGCCACGAACGTAGGCGGGTTCGTAGGGCTTGAGGTCCTTGGTTGTGGGGAACGGTTCTACTTTGCGCAGCAGATCGGTGTGCACTCCGGCCGTGCCTGGCACGGCATCGTCATCGAAGAAGTGGGAGAGCTGGCCGGCACTTGGTTCCCAACGCGTCTTCCGCACCCGTCGCGTGGCAGTTTTCCCATCCGAATCGCGATACGACTCATTCTCGTAGTAATAATACCCGGATTGTGCGGTCCAATCAGCATGGGCGTGGGCATCGAATGTCCAATAGGGGAGATAAATGCCATGGAGCGTGTCGGTGAGCGCGGCGCCTTTCAATTTGGTTGGTGCCCACCAACGGTTGCCATACCACTTGCGGAGCAGGTCGCGGGCTTGCGTGGAGGGGATCACACACGGTAGCAGGCTTTCAGGCGTCACGGCGTCCTTGAGATCGTCCACCGCGACGATGGAAGGCGAGCCACAGAAATCGCAGCGCTGAGCGGCACGGTCAGGGTCAAAAATGCTAATCGCCTGACAGCTTTCGCACTTTACGGATTTTTTTTCGGCCCTAAGTCCACGATGGTCGGAGGTGATTGATTCCAGCGCTTGTTCCAGATCGTGTTCGACAATGGTAGCGCCCAACGGATCCACGCCATCGTTCCAAGGCAGGATGGTTCCACAATACGGGCAGGCCAGCGCTTTTTTGGCCGGATTCCACTCGGCATCCCCACCGCATTCGGGGCAGGGATGTTTTCGTAGCGCGCTGACTTCGGCCATGGCGGCAGCCTGTTACTCGGCCAGGAAGGCGTCAATCGCAGCGCGGGAAACCCGATAGGTGGTGCCAATTTTTTTGCCTTTCAATTCCCCCGCATCGATTGAGGCAATCACGTCCGCCTCGGTCACGCCGAGGATCTGCGCGGCTTCAGCCGGGCTCATGAGCTCTGGGATACCAGTAGGCGCTGTTGCTGCGGGCGTTGCTCCCTGCTGTGCCTGCATGTTCTTCATCATCTCCTGCGCCATTCCGAAGCCCATCGCCATCTGTCCGGCGGCTGCGGCTGGGGATCCACCCCCGTCGGCACCGCCCTTGGTCATGGACTCAGCCATCTGGAACTTCACGTAATCATTAAGGTCGCCAATCGCGCCCATACTGGACCGCTTGTCGATGGCCGCTTCCACTTCTGGTGGCACGGAGACATTTTCAACAATAAAGCTTGTGATCTCGATGCCATACTTTGCGGTGACCTGCGGATTGATGAGGGGCAGCAGCGCTTCGCCAAGTTCTGAGTAACGGGACGCCACGTCCAAGGCGGGCACCCCGGCCGAGGCAAGCGCCTCGCTGAAAACGCTGACGATTCGCGACCTCATCGTGTCAGCAAATTCATCCAACCGGAAATGATGGTCGGTGCCGGCGACTTCTTTGAGGAAAACCGCAGCATTCACAATCTTAAAATCAAAAATGCCAAAGGCCCGCATCCGAACCACGCCGAAGTCCGCGTCGCGCATCATCACCGGATTCGCGGTGCCCCATTTGTTCCCAGTGAAAAGCCGGGTCGTGACGTAATAAACGTCCGCCTTGAATGGCGACTGGAAGCCGTATTTCCAACCCTTCAGCCGGGTCAGAATTGGGATATTATCAGTCGTCAGAGTGTGTTTTCCGGGGCCAAACTCATCACCAAACTGGCCCAGATAAACAAACTGAACGACCTGGCTTTCTCTGACGATAAGCTGTGCGCCGTTCTTGATTGCTTTGTCCTCGTCGGGAAACCGCCACGAGAGCGTGTCCCGCGAGTCGTCCGTGAATTCGATAATTTCCAGTAGTTCGCCTTTGATGAATCCGAGAATGCTCATGGTCTTGATTTAAAGAATTTAGTCCGGCGTAGCGTAATTCATGACGTCATGAAAGCAGAATCCAGCAAACCTGAACTTTCCTTGGTTCTTTTTCACTTAATAGCGTGTGACCTGCAAATCATTCACCCGTGAAAACTCGTCATAGTTGTTGGTGACGAGTGGCAGATTGTGATGAAGGGCGGTTGCAGCAATCCACAGGTCATTTGCGCCAATCAAATTTCCTTTTTCTGAAAGCTGGCGGTAAATCTTACCATAAGTAAAGGAAATGGGCTGAACCCAGCCCAGGATGGCATACGGTCGGATCAGCTTCTGCCAGGATATTTGAGCTAAGGCCGAAGTGCCGCAGGCGAGTTCACCAGCCACCGTAAACGTGATAAAAAATTCCTCCGAAGCATTATTGGCCAAAAAGTCGTGGGCCTTTCCGAATTGGCTGTGTCGCGCCTCTCGTTCGGCGGAGATCACAAAGTTCGTATCAAGAATCAGCGCCATGGATCATCAGGGGGCTTGTCCGAAATCTCTGCTTGCTCAATCGCCGCCAAATATGACTCCTCAACGCGGGATCCGCCCTTTTGCAAATACTCCAGCAAATCGCTTCCCGTGGGGGGCGCATCTCGAAACTCTGCACGTCGAACGACCTCAGAAAATGACTCACCCGCTCGCTTACGGGATCGAAGCTTCTCGTAGGCATCAAGCTCGAGGGAAATCGTTTTAGTTGCCATGCATGAATCATGCATGAACAAGCCGAAATGTCAACAATACCAATTTTTCACAGTGCGATTTGAAAGAGTTGGAGTTGATGATCGCGTAATCGAGAGGTAGCAATAAACTTCAAATCTTATGGGCATCATTTCATGGATCTTTCTCGGCCTCATCGCCGGTGTGCTTGCCAAGTTCATTATGCCGGGCAAGGACCCGGGCGGTTGTTTTGTCACCGTCATCATCGGGATCGTCGGCGGAATGATTGGTGGATTCCTTGGAACCTTCATTGGTCTCGGACAAATCACCTCATTCGATCTCGGTGGGATCCTCATCGCCACCGCCGGAGCTGTCCTTCTGCTCATCATCTACCGCATCGTCAGGAAATCCTGAGACTGAAGCACCAAAAACATCATGTCTTTTCCTGGGACCGCTGGCCCGTCGCCTGCGGGGCCGGCATTTCTCAACCAAATTTTTCTGGCTGCTCTGGGAGAGATGGATTTTTGAACAGAAGTAAACGAAGGGAGCAAAGGGGAAAAATCACCAAATCCAAGTCTCCCATGGGGCTTATGGACTCAAATCGAACCAGTCAAACACTTGAGAGATATCAATATCCGGCCACTCGAGCCACGACAGATCAATATCGGGCCACTGAAATTCGCCGCCAGCGAGATCGGCCAAAGCTTCAGCCTTCATCAGGGTGTAGTCGCAAGCCTCTCCGAGCGATTCATGGAGAGATCGAAAATCTTGAGGTGATGAGAAGATGCAATAAGCCCAGCACACCCAATCAATCGGATATCCGCGAGCGGTAGCAGCCCTTCCGATGTCGTCGGTGCGATAATACTTCCGCTTGCCGTGTCGCTCCACCAGTTCCTGGCCAACATCGCTCAAGAACTTGCGCTTATCATCGGGCTTCAATTCACATGCAGGCATCAGATTCAATATGTTTATGCCAAGCGAGAATGTCGAAAAAGCATTTTATGGCAAGTTATCAGTCTCATGGTTTGGTTGGCTGATTTATGTCAAGCAGGCAATGGCTGGGGTGGCCCGGCTTCCCAGTACGCGCTGCCAATTTGATTGTTCGCGAGCACTGCTTTGTGGATGACCTCAGTAAGTGCCTGATGCCAGTTCACGTCGTTCCACATTCCTCGATACTGCGGGCCGCAAAAGTTGCTGGTGCAGAGGGCGGCCCAGCGACCGGTGGCGGCGCAATGATTTACCGACCAGGCATTAAATTCCTTCATCCACCCCCAATCCAAGCCTGGCCAATCCTTATATTCTACCATGCTCCAACCCTCTGTGGTGATGAGAGGACGCCGCGTTTTTGCTCCCCAGTTCGCAAGCGAATCGAGTTCCGTCTGGAAACAACGTTTCCAATGTTCCTCGTCGCTCCGATACATGGGAGAAGCGCGGGGGACGGTTTTCTCATAATATTCCTCCTCTGGCACCGTTGTTCCGCAAGTAAGGCGGTTCGAGAAGTCGGTCGCCTGCGACATCCAGCGGTGCGGTTCGAGCAGGTCGAGGCACTCCACGGGGGCGTCCATCAGGGATTCGCTATCCAGATTGGTTGTGAGCGAGAACGTACAGGGTATTGCGGGGTACATCGTCTTTAATCGTGCGATGCACTCTGCCATCCACCAGACGGAGCGCGCGGTCCGCCAATCTTCTGATTGCTTCCCATCGTGGAAAAATGGTGCCCACACTTTAAGTGGCCACTCATTGCAGAAATCCAAATAGTAGATTTGTGGTAACAGACCGGCGATCTCGATTGCTTGCAGTGTTTTGATCCAAACCTCCGCATGGGCGAGAGGGCTTGCAATGAACGTCCGTTGATGTGTGGTGTCATCCTGGAACCAGGTGGACAAGGCCACGAGGATCTTCCGCTCTGCGCATTTCCCTATGAAGTCTAAAAGGTGGGGAAGAATTCGAGACACCATGATCGGAACCGGGCTTCCCCAGTCGTGATACCTCCAAGGCGGGAGGAGATTCCATTCCCGCTGCGGTCCCGCTGCGATTAGGTGTGGATAGGCATCAATCCTGACAACATCGTAGCCCCTTTCGCTAAGGTCATCGAGTGCACGATCCCAATCTTCGTAACCGGCACCAGGCCACCGCCGCTCCAGCCATGAGAAATCCCACATCGCGATCGCGAGTGGGTGGTTTCGTTGATAATTGTCTATGAGGGGTGTCGGCATGGGAATTGGTGTTATTTGGAATTTATATGATGACTACTGCGGATTGAGAATTGCTCGGAAACTTACGTGTTTGGCTGTTCCCTCCAGAAGGGACGCAGTCAGGAGGATTCCTCGGATAGAAATGCAGAAGGTTATCTATATGATGCAAGACTTTCTTCATGAAAGGAATGATAGTCCCGCGTCGGTGATCAAGAAAAAGCCGTTTTAGGGCAAGAGTGAGCATGTCTGGTGTCTGGAAAGCTGCTATCTTATGGCCTTTGTTATCCATTGATCAAACCCATGCCACACCTCGCCGCTCGCATCTCATTTATAATCATCGCCACACTCCTTTCCCCCGAGATTGGGTGGGCAAAGGCTGCTGCTCCTGCGGGGTCGGCGGTGATGACCGATATCACCTCGGGTCTCAAGCTGATTCAGGAAATTGATCCGGCAAAAACTGAACCTGATTACGAGTCCACCTCTGGTGCGAGTCAGGTGGAAACCATCCTGGGGCAGCCAGCGCGCACGATGCCTCCCGGAGAAGAGCCAAAGGCTATTGCATATATCATAGGTAAGGACAAAAATTTGCAGGCTGGCAAAGCCTATGTGCTCGAGGTGGAGCACCCGGATGATGTTCCCCGGACCATTTATCTCGCCAATCGCGGAGCGGACTATCTCCGAGGTTTATCCACGGGCCAAGCCACTGGCGACGTTCGCGCCCAATACGTTGAGCCCTCGCTGGAATCACTCGAATATCCGCTTAGTGGTCAATGGAAGCCGCTTCGGCAATTTTTTTTCTTGCTGGACAGATTTCAGGGCGTAAAAGGCTACCGGGATGCCCAGCCAGGTTGGCGGCCATATACTCCTAGCGATGGCTTCCATTTGGTCATTTTTCAAGCCAAGCAAATGAATGATCCTCGGTCAGAGGGCGCCGCCATTGGCAAAATCCGCCTTTATGAAGTGCCAGCCCCGGAGGCGCTCTACGCCGGGACAAATCTACCTCCAGACGACTTGCCTCGGCGGCGCGTCTTTTGGCGCGAGGAAATGGCTGACCAGATCATACAAACCAATGATCCCGAACTACAGGCTGTCCAGGATCCGATAGCGTGGTACGAGCATAAAATTGGCATGGCCAAGGTTCTTGGATTTAACACGTTTTCCAAGGACCTGCTGGAATTTGGGTTCAATCAAGGCTGGGAAAGCGGTGACCAGAGCTGGGTGATTGAAGCGCAACCGCCCAACCGGGATCTCTGGACCCGCCTGGTGCAGAAGGCTGGCGAGGCGGGAATGGATTTGCTTCCCTATTACGAATACAAGACAGGCATCGGTTTGACCGATGACAGTCTGGCAAAGCAGCGCCGATCCCAGAAATTGTATCACGGGATCAAGCAAACGGCGGGCAGCAATACGTTCTATACTGGTGTTTCGTGGACGGAAGGCCACAATGGCGATCTGACCGATCCCGACACCCTTGTGGATGCGAAACGGCTCATGGACATGACGGTTCTAAGTTTCAAGGACGATGCAAAATTCGCTGGTGTTTGGTTTCGTACACGCTACACCCATTTACCCATCAGCTTTTCTCCCGTCACGATGGATCGCTTCAAGGCTGATCACCCCGGTGATGACGCCGCCGCCTCCGTCACGCAGGAATCTATGATTGCCTCGTACGAGGGTGATCGCACGCTCTATGACAAATACCTAGGTTGGTGGTTCAAGAAGCGCGCAGAATTTCTTGCCGCAATCCTTGATCATCTGAGAGCGGGATTGGAGACGGACGAGGTTCAGGTTCTCTTTACCACTTTTACAAGCGA
Source organism: Terrimicrobiaceae bacterium (assembly GCA_041744075.1). Taxonomy (GTDB): domain Bacteria; phylum Verrucomicrobiota; class Verrucomicrobiia; order Chthoniobacterales; family Terrimicrobiaceae; genus JAJTZA01. The sequence continues at coordinate 14,990 of JBGTLQ010000285.1, read as the reverse complement.
AGCTGTGCCGACGCTCCATAATCTGGGTGCCTATCACAACCATCCTGGCGTGGTGACTGACGACCCGCACTGGTGGGAACAATATGCCTCGACGATCGACGATGGTTGGTGGAAGTGGCACCTCATGCCAACCCCCTTCGAACGTGTGGCAGAGGAAAACCTCTATCGGGGCGTTCTCCACGAGAATCCTCCCATCGATCATCCCATGAACACCGACAGTTCTGAGTACTATCATTCAGCTCCGCCTGCCGATCCTGCAAACTACAAAAGCATTGATGGCGTGATGATGACGTATCCCATCGGGCGCCTGTTTACCTTGGAAAACCCCGAACTACTCGAGGAGTTTCGGGCGAAATCCGGCCTGACCGTGGCCCGCCACTATCCTCTCAACGAAGATAGCGGCAAGGACAACGCGGAAACGGCTCCCTTTGGTCATCTGCTCGGTTATCTCTCGGTGGACTCCGACCGGGCCGGTGATCATCTCATGTTGCAACAAGCCCGTGCGGTAGCGTATGGCGATCCGCGCAATATCGCGTATCTGTCTGGTTCCAGCTTCTCAACGTGGAATCCCGAAGTTATGCGCCGGTTTAATCAGGCATTCCTTGCCGTGCCTGCACTGCCTTCCAAGCTTGTCCCCAACCTCTCCAGTGATCACGACGTGATTGTGCGTGAAATTTCCACGCTACGCCACGGAACATACTACTATGTGGTGAACACTTCCATGCATGGCAAGAAGGACGTCATTGTGACACTGCCAGGTGACAAAGCTGTGGTGGATCTGCTTACTGGCTCCGAACTGCCATCGCAGTCTCTCAAGCTCAACTTGGCTTCCGCGCAGTTGAATGCGTATCGGGTCGGCCCCTGATCGATCGATGAATACCTTCATTCTTCATCCGGACGAATCCGTGGGACCGGTGAAATGGCTGCACGGAGTGAATAACGGCCCTGTGACGTTTGGCGGATTCATGGACGTCTCCGAATATTACGAGCAGGCATCTATTCCCAGCGTTCGGATTCACGATCCGAATTGGCCACATCCGAGAGAAATCGATGTGCCACAGATTTTTCGGAATTGGGATGCCGATCCGGCCGAACCTTCCAGTTACGAGTTTCGACCAACAGATGCTTATCTCGAAAACATCAAGGCAACGGGCGTGGGACAGATTGTGTATCGCCTAGGAACCAGTATTGAACATACGGCGGTTAAGTACTACACCCATCCGCCACGGGACTTTGCCAAGTGGGCGGAAATCTGCTGTGGGATTATCCGGCATTGCAACCACGGCTGGGCAGGCGGGCGGCAGTTCGGAATTTCTCACTGGGAAATTTGGAACGAGCCCGACGCGGGCAATCCCATGTGGAGTGGTTCTCTTGAGCAATTTTTCGAACTCTATGCCGTGGCTGCTCTCGGCATCAAGGCACTGGATCCCACACTGAAAATCGGGGGGCCCGGGGTTGCGAGGCCGAAAACTGATTTTCTTTCCAAGTTTGTGCGATTCTGTCAGGAGCGTCGATTGCCGTTGGATTTTCTCTCATGGCACACCTACACGGACTCAACTGAGCAAATCGTCAAAAGCGCCCGAATGGCACGGGCTGAGCTGGATGCCGCCGGATTTTTGGAAACGGAGAGCCATCTCAACGAATGGAACCTGATTGATTCGGCGGGGTGGCCCTTGCTCGGAAGGGGAATCCGGCATGCGTGTCGGGATGCGTTTTTAAGACTGCGCAACGAAATTGGAGCCGGGTTCGTGGCGTCAATTCTCATACGTATGCAGACGGAACCCGTTGACGTCATGAATTATTACGACGCACAGCCCCACTCACTCTGGTGTGGATTGTTCGACCAATTCGGTGTGCCGCAGAAGACGTTTCGCGTGTTTCAGGCATTCGGAATGCTGCGGGAAACCCCTGAACGGCTTCGTCTCGATACCGGCGAAAGTGACTCTGGGCTGTCGAGCCTCGCCGCAGGCAGTCCGGACGGTCGTTCCGTTACGGTTCTCCTGGCTCGGGAGGCCAGGGAAGGCGAGATGACTATTGAACTGCGGCTCGCAGGTTCGCGAGCTTACGAATGTCGGGATTTCCAAGTGGTGGATCGGGATCATGACTTTGTAGCGCTTCCAACACCAACCCGAGTTCATTCCGGCTGGCGCATTACCTTGAGGGGGCCAGGCTTTGTCCGGCTGGGTTTGCATGCCTGCTAAGGTCAAACACAATTCAGACGATGGCATCGTCATCGCACTAAGGTTTTTTTCTCCAGAAGCCGCCATTTCCCGGGGGGCATTCCCAGGCGTCGCTTGAAAAACGAATTAAAATACGAGAGGGAGGAAAATCCCACCTCTTCGGCTATCGATTCCACCTTGTAACCTTGATCCAGCAATTCGACCGCCCGGGCTAACCGGAGTTCGTTGACATATTGCAGGGGAGTCTTTCCCGTATGCTGCCGGAAGAATCGGTGGAGAAAAAACGGACTGTAACCGGACAGGGAGGCCAGGTCCGAGAGGCTTAGATCCTCACCCAGATGGGCTGCAATATAGTCCTTCAACGATTCCACCACGCGCTCATGGTGGTTCCCGGATGGCCCCGGCTCCGCAGTTCCCAGAATCGTCAGAAGAGTGGAGGCCACGAGGGATTTGAGCAACTCCCGCGCAAGCGAGTCCAGCGGGTTCGCGCGGCATTGGTCCCAGGCATCGAGAATGTGGCGTGAATTCTCCCCGGACTTTGTTTGCAGTGGAAGCTCGTGCGAATACTGGCCGGACTTATCGCAAGAATTAATGTAATATGTAAGGTATTCGCGGTTGTAGAGATGCAGCCAAAGACAGGAAAACGCAGTTTTACTGCGAGACCCTTGCAGGTCGCGGCTCTCATGCCGGTCCAGAAGGATCACTGTGCCTGGCTGCCTGAGATAACATTTCCCCTCGACCGAATAGACAGCGCGTCCGCGGAGCATGAGCATCACTTCACGGTGGCTTGGACAGTAAGTATTGCCTTTCCTACGGATCCATTTTTCATGTGCCGGATGTCGGATGCTTTTCTGCGCGCAAATACCAAGCGAGGAGATCCAGCACCACTTATTTACATCGCTAAGATTGTATTGCTCATCACGGGAGAGATATTGGGAAAAATTGAATGGCGGTTCTTTTTGCATCGCAAGAAAAAACGAGAGTGTCGAATAAAAGGGACTACACCAAGAGAATTTTACCGATCTCACTATGCCTCCAAAAAAAATTTGTGCAATCACAAAACGATTCCCTCAGAAAAGGCGAAAAGGCGACGTCACAACAAGAAAACACAGATTTATCGCAAGAATGGGACTTCCGCACACAGTAAATCGTGCGCAGAGTGCATGCGTAATCAAATTCCATTATGAACACACAACACATTCAAAACTCCCCCAAGCGCAGAACTTTTGCCTATCAGTCAAAGCTCGCGGCGCTTGCGCTTGTCGCTTATGGATTCTTCGCTCACGGGGCGGTCCCCCGTCTTAATGCACAAATCCTTCAATATGACTTCAACGAAGGGACTGGCACTTTGGCGGCAAACTCCGGCTCTGCGGGTACTGCGGGAGACCTGACTCTTGGGGGCGCCGCAGGGTGGGGGCCTGGAGTCGAGGGGGCGGCGTATTCTGCGGACCCGTCGGATGAGGCCAACACTTATGCAATGACCGCTGCCCCTGTCACCGGCTTGGATAATTTGTCGGCTTTTACGATCACGGGCTGGCTTAATTCCAACGCCTGGTTGGACGAGTTGGTTGTGATGAACTGGGCAAACGGCGGCGCGGGAGCCACATTGCGCCTGCAGACCTCTGGCGAGTTGGCGTTGATTCTGCAACCATTTTGGGATAATAATGTGTTCGTGTCGTCCACGGGCGGAGAGTATGCAGAGGTGGAGGGGTGGGTGTTTTTCGCTGTGAGTTGGGATGGTAGCGGTGCCACGACCGACAAGGTTAATTTCTACCTTGGCGGAGAGGATTTAACGGCCTCATTGGTTACCACAGCGGACCGGGGGGGTGCAACAACAACGAGCGTCAGTCCTGAGGCGTTTATGGTCGGGCAGTCGTCCACGGCTTTGGAGAACTGGTGGTCGGCCTATCAGGGTTCCATCGATGATGTCCGAATTTACGGATCGGTTCTCGACTTGACCACAATTCAAGGGGTCCAGGCTGAGGCAATCCCTGAACCCCATTGCGTTGCTTTAGTGGGCCTCGCATTAGGTGCCTTGTCTTGCGGTCGCCGCCGGCTGCGCCGTCTCTTGGCGTGATTGGCATTGGGTTTATCCCAAGCCCCCTCCGGCATGCAAGATCGTCGTCGCGGCACTCCGTCGGATAGTTTAGGCCGGTGCACCTCGCGATCACCTATTGGAGTTTGAAGAGGACATTCCAACTGGATAGGTAACACAACGATTGCTGTTGGATGCCCGTGATCATAATATCGAAGTCCTTAATTTGCCTAATGAAAATCATACGCATCGAAACCACTCGCACGAAACAAATCTCGGGCCTGTTGCTTTGCCGGATTTATACGGATGAGGGGATCTGCGGTTGCGGCGAGAGCTATTACATTCCTGGCGCAGTTGAAGCAGTGATCCACGAATGGATGGCAGCACGCCTCCTTGGCGCAAGTGCGTTTGATATCGAAGGGCACTGGAGGTTTCTCTACGAAAGGGCGGCGAACTTCGGCGCTCGCGGTGCGGAACTGCGCGCGCTTTCAGCCATCGACCTCGCACTTTGGGATATCAAAGGCAAATCATGTGGTCTACCTGTCTGGCAATTGCTCGGCGGCAGCACACAAGATGGCGTCCGCATTTACACCAGCATAGGATACGGACGAAATCAAGAGCTGTCTCCGGGAGAGACCTGGCCGGGCTACGGACAGATGGGCGCGCCAGAACCGCTCAACGATTATAGCAATGTGCGGCTTGAGCCGGCTGCCTTGGCCCGTGAAATCATTTCCGAGGGCACCACGGCGATCAAACTGTGGCCATTCGATTTTGCGGCCCATAAGCTCAATGGGAGCATTCACGTCACCAGACAGGATGTGGAGGAGGGTATGAAACCATTTCGAGCCATCCGCGAGGCGGTTGGAAACGAACTTGACCTTATTCTGGACGGGCACGGATTTTTCCAATTGCCTGCGGCATTGCGCATCGCCGAAGCCATGCGCGAAGTGAATCCGCTTTGCCTGGAAGATATGATTCGGCCGGACTGTGTGGACACGATCCGCGATTTTCGTGACCGTTGCGGGCTGCCCTTGGCAATGAGTGAAATGTGCATCGGAATCGAGGATTACCGCCTGCTGCTTGAAAAACGGGCCACAGATTATGTGATGATCGACCCAACTTGGGTGGGCGGTATTTCGCAAACCCTGAAAATTACGGATCTGGCTCAGGCTTACAATTTGCCGGTCATGATGCACGATTGCACCGGCCCGCTCACGTTGCTGGCGGGAGTTCATGTTGGCATCGCTCGCTCTAACGTCGCTTGGCAGGAGACGACACGCATGAATTTACGCATTCGTTACCCAGACCTGATTACTGACAATCCAGCCGTTGAGTGCGGAAGAATTAGGCTTGGTAACAAACCCGGTCTCGGAGTCGAGTGGCAGCCGAATCTCTTCTCAGATCAACAACATGTGCGCGTCAGCAAAATGTAATTATCGATGGATACCTTGTTTGAATTTTCTGATCTTAGGGGGAAAACCCTCCTCATTACCGGTGTTACCAGCGGGATTGGCCGTGGGCTGTTGCCCATCTTGTTAAACCAAGGCCTGAATTTGGTTGCGGTCAGTCGGGGCATGGACAGGATGCGTGCAATTCGGGATGAACTTGCCGTAAGCGAGGATCGTCTGGCCCTTTTTGACTGCGACCTTTCTGATCCTGAAGCGGTGGAAGCCGTCTCACTCGATATTTTGCGAAACGTTCCTTCGCTTGACGCCATCTTGAATAATGCTGGTGTCGATCCCAGGGAACATTTTATTCGCGGGGACAACGCGTTTTGGAATCATGTTTTTCAGGTCAATCTATTCGCGGCCGCAAGCTTGACCCGCCTTCTAATGCCTCGGCTGCGTGACAGTTCGCAGGGCCGAATCTTATTCGTTGGCTCTGTGATGTTTGAGCTGGGCGGCAGCTGCCTCACTGCTTACAGCGCGACCAAAGGAGCATTGGTCGGTCTGACCACCTCGCTCGCGCATGAACTCAAAAACACGACGATCACAGTCAACTGCGTCGTTCCGGGGGCGATTCAGGTGGAAAAAGATGATTCATCAGAGGAAGCGAGCCGTCGAATCAAATATTGGCAGAGCGTGCAGCGTCGCCTTACGCCCTCCGATTTAGGCGGCCTCGTTTGCCTGCTACTTAGTCAAGCCGGGGGCGCAATATGCGGGCAAGCAATCACGGTGGACGGGGGAATTATTCATCCTCTCGCTTGTGCGGAATTTCAAGGCAAGGACCTTAACCCGCACTCCCAGATTTTTGTTTCCTTCGATGTTTAAATAGCTCTTCAAAGAAATTCGTTCCGAATTCCTCTACGTAGAAATGCCTAAATGCCTTAACTTCATGCTCTTCATGTCCTTCATGGTGATCATTTAATCTTCCTGTGCCGTGTGAGCCTTGTAGCCCGTGACAAAACTCTGCCGAAAATCAGCGAAGGTGCCATCAAGAATCGCGGTGCGGGCGCAGCGTAGGAGGTTCAGATAGAAGTGGAGGTTGTGGAGGGAGATGAGGCGGAGGCCGAGGATTTCTTCGGCTTTGATGAGGTGACGTAGGTAGGCTCTGCTAAAATGTTGACAGGCATAGCAGGTGCAGCCTGATTCGATGGGGGCTGGGTCTTCGGCGTAGGGGGCGTTTTTGAGGTTGATTGTTCCGCCGTGGGTGAAGGCGGTGCCATTGCGGGCGAGGCGGGTTGGCAGGACACAATCAAACATGTCAACGCCACGGGCGACCATTTCGATCATTTGGGGTGGGGTTCCGAGGCCCATGGCATAGCGGCTTCGGTCAGTTGGAAGAAAGGGTTCCGAGGCCTCGACGGCAGCCATCATTTCGGATTCCGGTTCTCCGACACTCACGCCGCCAATGGCATAACCATCAAAGTCCATCGCCGCCAGTTCGCGCGCGCTTCGTTCTCTGAGGTCGGCGTGTGAGGATCCCTGAACAATACCAAAAACCAGCGGGCGATTTTCTTTATCCTTCCACCAATCAAGAGAGCGTTTTTCCCAGCGGAGGGTCAGGTCAAGGCTTCGGGCTGCGTCATCGTGGCTGCACGGATGGGGTGGGCATTCGTCAAAGGCCATGGCAATATCCGAGCCAAGGTTGCGCTGAATTTGCATCGATTGTTCCGGGCCGATGAAGGTCGGTGTGCCGTCAATGTGGTTCTGAAAATGAACGCCCTCCTCTGTGATTTTGCGGAGTTTTGCGAGGGAGAAAACTTGGAAGCCGCCGCTGTCAGTGAGAATAGGTTGGTCCCATGACGCGAATTGGTGAAGCCCGCCAAGGCGCGCGATGAGTTGGTCGCCGGGGCGGACGTGGAGGTGGTAGGTGTTGCCGAGGATGACTTGGGCTCCGAGTTCGTGAAGTTCTCGAGGACTCACCGATTTGACCGTGCCTTGGGTGCCGACGGGCATAAAGACGGGGGTTTCGATGAGGCCCCTTCGGGTTTCGAGGACTCCTGCGCGGGCCTTGGAGGAGGGGGCGGCGGCCAGGAGGCGGAATGGGGTGGGGCGACTCACGGGGTTTTCCAAACCGTGTGACCGGCCACAATGGTTCGGACCGCGCGCCCGCAGAAACGCTCTCCATGGAAGGGGGTGTTTTGCGAGAGGGAGGCTGACTCTGCCTTATCGTAGGTCCACTCTGTTGCGGGATCGATGAGGGTGACGTCAGCGGGAGCCCCTGTACTGAGCGTGCCGCGATCAAGGCCAAGCAGACGGGCTGGGTTGATTGTGTAGAGGGCGATCAGGCGTTCGAGCGGAATGACCTTCCTGCGATGAACAAGCAGGTCGTGGAAGGCTGCAAACTCGGTTTCCAAGCCGGTGATTCCGAAGGGGGCCTGATCGAGTTCGACCTCCTTCTCATAAAAAGCGTGGGGGGCGTGGTCACTGCACAAGATGTCGAGCGTGCCATCAGCGATCCCTTCAAGAATGGCCTCCACATCGCGGTCGCTTCGCAGGGGGGGATTCATTTTGAAGTTGGCATCAAAATTTTTGAGCCGCTCATCCGTGAACCAAACATGATGCGGGCAGACTTCCCCGGAGATTTTTATGCCGCGTGCTTTGGCTTCACGAAGTAACCTCACGCTTCCGCAAGCGCTGATATGTTGGCAGTGGATCGGGGAATCGCAGAGTTCTGCAAGCTGGATGTTTCGGGCCACAATCAATTCTTCGCCGATGCGCGGCCAACCGGGAAGACCGAGGCGCAAGCTCCACTCGCCTTCATGCATGACGGCCCCCGAGGTCAGGCTTTCATCCTGACAATGGTCCATCACCGTGAGCCCAAACATGCGGGCATATTCGACGGCACGTCGCATGACCTCATGGTTTTGTATGCAGCGACCATCATCGGTGATGGCCACAATCCCAGCTGACACCATCGCGCCGTAGGGTGCCAGTTCCTCGCCTGCGAGGCCCTTGGTGATTGCCCCAGTACAAAATATGTTAATGACCGCTCCCGAGGAGGCTTTTTCGCGGATGAGGGCAATCGTTCCCGCGCTGTCTGCGGCGGGGGTGGTGTTTGGCATGCAGACCACGCTTGTGAATCCTCCGGCTGCGCCCGCGCGTGAGCCCGAAGCTATGGTTTCTTTGTGAGATTGACCCGGTTCGCGGAAATGAACGTGGATATCGATCAGCCCGGGCGCTACCACCAAACCTTGGGCATCGATCTCTTCAAAATCCGCAGCGGGTGGTTGGAAAGTTTTGTCGGCAATCTCGCCATCATGAATCCAAAGATCTCCGATTTCATCCCGCTCATTTGCCGGGTCAATCACGCGACCACCTTTGATGAGAAGTGTTCCCTGGGCGGGTGGGAAGGATCGGGAGTGGGTCATGACGCTTGTTCGGGTAAGCCAGCGCCGCCGGCACAGAGATAAAGGACGGCCATGCGCACGGCGAGTCCATTGGTGACTTGATCGAGGATCACGCTTTTTGTGCCATCGGCCACATCGCTGTCAATTTCGACCCCGCGATTGATGGGGCCGGGGTGCATGATGAGGCAGGTCGGTTTCAAGCGTGCGGCCCTGGCTTTTGTGAGTCCGAAAAGTGAGATGTATTCTCCGAGGCCCGGGAAATATTCCCGACGCTGACGTTCATGTTGAATACGAAGGAGGTTGATGACATCGGTCGTCTCAATGATGTCATCAATGCGGTGAGCAACTTGGACACCAAGCTTTTTGAAGACTTCGGGAACGAGCGTGGTCGGTCCCACAAGGGTGACCTTGGCACCCAACTTGGTGAGGGCGGCAATGTTTGAGCGGGCAACGCGGCTAAACAGAATATCTCCGACAATGGCCACGTTCAGACCTTCGATGCGTCCAAGTTTTTCGCGTATCGTGAACACATCGAGCAGGCCTTGGGTCGGGTGTTCGTGAGCTCCGTCACCGGCATTGATAATACTTGAAGCGAGCCGGGTGGAGAGAAACTCCGAGGAGCCGGCGGAACTATGACGCAGGACAATGATATCTGCTCGAAGGGCTTCGAGATTCAGGGCGGTGTCCTTCAGGCTTTCGCCTTTTTTGAGACTGGAAGCTGTGGCTTCGATATTAACCACATCCGCGCTGAGCCGCATGGCAGCAAGCTCAAACGAGGTTCGGGTGCGGGTGCTGGGCTCCACAAAAAAATTGACGAGCGTTTTGCCGCGAAGGGCAGGCACTTTTTTCAGGCTGCGTTCGCCAACCCCTTTGAAAGCCCGGGCTGTGTCCAAAAGAATCGTCAACTCGGCAGCCGAGAGATCAGCCAAGGCCAGCAGGTCTTTTCGAGTCCACGTGCTCATTCCGGGGAGACGAGGCTGACACTGTCAGGCACGCCATCAATAGTTTCGAAGCGGACACGAATTTTCTCCGAGTGTTTGGTGGGCAGGTTTTTTCCCACAAAGTCAGCGCGGATGGGAAGTTCGCGGTGTCCTCGATCAACCAGCACCGCGTATTGGATGCGGGACGGCCGACCGAAGGAAGAGATCGCATCCAGAGCGGCCCGGCAACTGCGGCCAGTGTAGAGGACGTCATCCACAAGCACCATCGGGCGCCCATCCAGATCCAATGGCAGGTGAGTGGTCTCCACCGCAGTGAATTTCTGGCGCGTGGAAAGATCATCCCTGTGCATCGAAACATCAACCACACCCAAGTCCGGGCTGACCCCCTCCATTTCGCTGATGTGGTCAACAAGGCGTCTGGCGATTTCCACGCCCCGTGTGGGGATGCCGGCAATCACCAACGTTTTTAAATCGTCATTGCTTTCAATGATTTCGTGAGCAATCCGACGGATCGCTTTTCGAATCGTATCCGCATCCAAGGCGGGCAGGATTTTTGGTGGTTTGGTTTCGCTCATTGTCCTTCGCCACCTCTCAGTGTGGCATTAAAGGAGCAGGGTGATGCTCAGGCTTTTTCCAGCTTTTTGTATTTTGTGCGTTCGTCGCGCCAACCGGACCGATATCTCACGATCCAGTCCAGCAGAGCCCGTTCAAAGCCAATATCTTGACCGGCCTTCTCGCTCTCAATCCATTTGTGTCGCAGAATTTCTTCTCGTTCTGCCAAAAATTCTTTGTAGAGGACGGAGTTCTTAACGAGGTCCGAGCCCTCGCTTCGCGGGGAGTTCATGGTATTCATTAACATCCTTAATAATCTGTTTTTGTCAATCCCATATCGGCAAATTTCCGTGGAGCACTCTCACCGCATGATATCAACCCAGATGGGCAGAGCAAGATTTGCGCCTGACCCTCCGACTTGGATTTTGCGGGGTATATCGAAGCCGACCCAAACCCCGCAGGTGAGATCTCGGTCAAATCCGACAAACCACGCATCGCGGTAATCGTTGGTTGTACCTGTTTTTCCAGCCCCGCGTTTTCGGTAGCCCAGCCGACCTGCGGCCTGGGCGGTTCCTCGTGTGAGGACATCTTCCATGATCGAGGTGGTGAGGGCTGCGGTTTTTGGGGAAAAAAGCCGGATGCTGCCTTTGGTGGCGCGGTAGAGGACTTGGCCCTGATCATCGAGGACCCTGTCAATGAGGTAGGGTTGGAGTTTCACGCCATCATTTGCAAAGGCCGTGTAAGCGGCGGTGAGGTCCTTGAGATTTGACTCAAAAGCTCCAAGACAAACAGCTGGCAGGCGTGGGGGGTCGGCAGCCATTCCAGAAAGCTGGATTTTTTCTGCGACATGATCCAGTCCTGCGGTGAGTCCCACGCGGACGGACATGGTGTTTCTGGATAACACAAGGCCTTCGGAAACAGGCAGGTCGCCTCGATAGGTGCTGTCGGAGTTTGCGGGGTCATATCTCCCAAAGTTGCGGGGCAGTTCCTTGGAGCCAATGCGGTTGTCGCTGATGCGGCTTTTGGGCGAGAGGCCACGTTCGAAGGCCTCGGCATAAACGAAGGGTTTGACGGCTGACCCGACCTGGCGGCGGCCCGAGATGGCACGATGGAAGCGGCTGGAATGAAGGTCGCGACCTCCCACAATGGCGCGGATGGCCCCGGTGGAACTGTCCATTGCCAGCGCGGCTGCTTCGAGGTAGGGGACAGAATTTTCTTCGGCAAGGTCGGCGCTGGTGAATCGGGATTTTGGGGGATGGGGATATCCTGGGCGGGCTTCGATTTCTTTCAATCGACGGGTAACGCTAGATTCGGCGGTGGATTGAAGGCCGGGGTCAATCGTCGAATAAATTCGGAGTCCGCCCGAGTTCACTTCGTCACGATCCAGCACAAGGTCCAGCTCGCGCAGGATGGATTCCATGGCCCAGTTATCCTGCGGGCTGCTGGAGGGCTTTTTGGCGATGCGGGGAGGGGAATTGACGGCGGCTTTGTGTTGATCCGCCGTGATGAGGCGGACTTTTTTCATGCGGTCCAAAACCATATTGCGTTCCCGGATGGCACGCGGGAGATTGTTAAAGGGAGAGATGCGGTTGGGACTTCGGATCAGGCCGGCCAACATGGCAGACTCAGGGAGATTCATGCGTGAGGCGGGTTTCCCAAAATAGGATTGGCTTGCCGCTTCAATCCCATAATACCCGCTGCCAAAATAAATCCGGTTCACATAGGCCTCGAGAATTTCTTCTTTTGTGAGTTCGGTCTCAATCCGATATGCAAGGGCCGCTTCGATGAGCTTTCGCACAAGGTTTTTTCCGCCGAGAGGGAAACTGTTTCTGGCGAGTTGTTGGGTGATCGTGCTGGCCCCCTCCCGGAATCCGCCCGCAATAAAATTGCGAATCACCGCCCGAAGAATTCCGATGGGGTCGATGCCCTTATGACGATAAAAGCGAGTGTCTTCCCTTGCCAAAAGCGCATTAAAAAAATCGTTCGAAACTTTGTCGAATGGCACAACAACCCGATTTTCCCCGGCGAGGCGGCTGTAAAATTTTCCATCCTTATCATAGACAGAGGATCGTTCCGGCATCTGCGCAATGTTCTTGAGGTCAAAGGTCAGCGCCCATGCGTAGAACCCCAGGCCTACTACCGCCCAGAGGAGAAGGGTCACAAAACCAAGTTTTACCCCGACACGAAACAACCCTCCCAGACAACCGGGGCGGCGTTTCTTTGGTTTTGATCGGGACTTGGACACTTGATTGCTGGCGTGAGCGGAGCTTGTATGGAGCAGTCAACCCTCTTCGGCATGAAAATTCAAATCCTGACCATCTTTCCTGAAATCTGCGAGGCTGTCTTGAGCAGCTCGATTTTGGGACGTGCTCGCAAATCGGGCATCGTTCAAGCCGACGCTGTGGATCTGAGACAATGGGCTTCCGGCAAACACCGGACAACCGACGATGCGCCTTACGGTGGCGGCCCGGGGATGGTGATGAAGATTGAGCCGATCCACAGCGCTCTGGAGGAATTAAAATCATCAACAACGCGGGTCGTGATGATGTCTCCGCAAGGCAAACCCTTCACCCAGAAAACCGCCGAGCGCCTCGCCAAGGAGGAACATCTTATTTTTATCTGCGGCCACTACGAAGGCGTGGACCAAAGGGTTGCCGACCATTTGGTGGATGAAGAGATCTCGATTGGCGATTACGTGCTGACCAATGGGGCCCTTGCGGCCATGGTTGTCACCGATGCCGTCTTGCGGTTGCTTCCGGGAGTCTTGGGTCATGAGGAGAGTGCGGTCGGAGAATCGTTTTCAACTGGCAAGCTCGACCACCCGCATTACACCCGGCCGGAGGTGTTTCAAGACTGGCGGGTGCCGGCAGTCCTGCTTTCTGGCGACCATGGGGCCATTGCGCGTTGGCGGGCTGAAGAAGCCGAACGGTTGACGCGTGAACGTCGCCCTGACCTTTTGGAGCCCCCTTGTGCATAGAAAAATTGCCGCTTCCCCCATGATCTCGAAACCATCGGGCTTCTTCGGTGTTTTATCTTCATTGTCATGGAAGCTCACAGACCATTTCCGGGGACAGGTTTTGCCTCCAAACTTTTTGAGCCCCTGCCTGTCGCGGTGGTTTCCCTCGGTGCGGAATCAGGGGATTTGAGCATGGAAGATAACAGCGCATCCCCGGAAGAGTCGGACATCACGCTGATGCAGCGGGCAGGGCAGGGCGACCTCGCAGCATTTGAGATCATCGTTCAGCGGCATCAACACGCGGTGATCGGGACGGCTGCCAAAATGCTCGGCAATCCAGCCGAGGCTGAAGACATCGCGCAGATGGTTTTTCTGAGGGCCTGGAAATCTGCTCCCCGTTACCATCCAGATGCCAAGTTCACAACATGGCTGATGACGATCACCAGAAACCTCGTCTTTAACGAAGGCCGCAGAAAAAAGCGAGCCCGATTGGAACCCTTGGAAACTCCCGATGAATTCGGACAGCCCATTCGTCAGATCTCGGATGCCTCCCAGGTGCCGGCTGACAAAAAAGCCGTCCAAAACGAAGTGCAATCAGCAATTGACCGTGCCATCGCCGCCCTCCCTGAGCAGCCGCGAATGGCCCTCATCCTCCGGCGTTATGAAAACATGCCCTATGAGGACATCGCAAAAGTTCTGAAAACCAGTGTGCCGTCCGTGAAGAGCATGCTCTTCCGCACGCGGGTGACGCTGAAAGAGCAGTTGGCGGAGTATTTGTGAGGTGCAACCTCTGAGAATGCTAACGAATAGCGGCCCAAACCCGATGAACATCATCATGGTCATCCAAAGCCTGCAGAAACTCCGCAGTTTCCGAACCCTCCTCCTCCGTGAGCTTCGTGTATTGTTTGGGCAGGTAACCGAGCTCGCTTGTGACGACGCTCCAGCCATGATCGGAAAGCCATTTTGAAACGGTAGCAGTTGCCGTGCGTTCCGTGACAAATCGAGCACCCGTGGTTCCTGGCGGGATATCGTCATTTGCCTCGTGGCCGAGAGCCTCGACATCATTGGCTCCCGCCTCAATCGCCGCTTCCTCCAAATCCACCCCCGCATCCGCATGAAAGGCTTCCACCAAGCCAACATGGTCAAATAAGAACTTGTTGCTTCCTGGCGTGCCGAGTTGTCCCTTTTTAAAGAGCACCCGAATCTCGGGAGCCGTGCGGTTTTGGTTGTCCGTATAGACCTCCACAAGAACTGGCACCTTGTGCGGCGCATAACCCTCAAAAACGACATGATCCAAAGTCACCCGTTCATCGCCGATCCCGGCCCCCTTGCGAATCGCGCGGTCCAACGCGTCTTTCGAAACGGATTCGCGTCGTGCCCGCTCCAGTGCAGCTGCCAACCGGGCATTGGAATCCGGGTCCGCCCCCCCAAACTTGGCGGCGACCATGATTTCTTTGACCAATTTGCTCGTGGCTTGTGATTTTTTTTGCGAGGCCACAGCTCGCTTGGCGTGAAGCCATTGACGTCCCATAAG
>JBGTLQ010000284.1:0-15431 GCA_041744075.1 Terrimicrobiaceae bacterium | reverse complement strand
CCCACAAACGCTACCAACTGATTGAAGCTCAACAAATGGAAGACATCGCATGGGTTCGCAGTCAGATGGAGGACTGATCCGCGCGGTGCTTGATACCGGGCCGCTCCTGCATTTCCACGAAGCGGGGATCGATCACCTGCTGGGTCAACTTGTTGCAGGCATCTGCCCTCAAAGCGTAGCGGATGAATTGGAAAACCTCGCACATGGCGTGTCGGATGCTCACATTTTTGCTGGATGGCTGGAGGTGAAACCACTGACGAAGGCGGCATGCGAGCAATCCTACGATTGGCAAAGGTCCGGCTTACTTGACCGTGGTGAGGCTGATGCTCTGGCATTGGCTCAAGAGTCGAAAGTTGGCTGTTTGCTGACGGATGATGCCGCAGCGAGGTTGATTGCAAGTTCCCTGGGGTTGGTGGTGCGGGGCTCACTCGGACTGGTGCTGGAGGCGGGACGCGCTGGCATCCTAAACTACAAGGAATCCCAAGACGCGTTGAGAGCTCTGCAAGGCACCTCACTGTGGCTGTCTGAGCGTGTTTACTCAGAGGCCTTGCGCCTTCTGGACGAAATGCGATTACCTTAAATCCCGCCACCGGCCAACTAACAGCTTGATCGATGCGATGGCCGCGCGCCATGGAATACAAGTCGCGTCCAGAAACAGCAATGACTTCCGCCACGCCACGGTCTTTGTCCCTTGGACAGGTCTGGAGCATGCGCCCGAATGCTGATTGGCTGCCGCCATGAGACCTCAGTGGAATGCGACTCACCGTGTTTGTGGGTTTGTCTGTTTGAAGGTTTTTCATTAGCGTCGATCAGCGAAGATTAGCGGTTAAGATTCCCTTTCATCAGATCCTGATTTTCGGTCATTTTTTGCTGGATTTTCCTGTGTTTCTGAACAACCCAAAGCCCGCATAGGAAAAACAGCATCCTATGCGGGCCAGGGGCTTTCGCTGCCTGAACCAAATGAGTTTGTTATTAAGATTGACGTTTGCGGCGATGGCACCACAGCGCTCCCAAGCCGATTGCCAGGAGAAGGGCAGTGCTCGGCTCAGGTGCAACGCTTAGGTTCGCAACACCAGCGGAAGCTAAGTGGGTACCCCCGGCAATCTGCCCGGCTATGGTGAAGAAATACAGACCGTAGGCGCTTGTTCCATCGCTGGGAGTGGTCCAAGGACGACTGGAATTGAGAGCTTCGCCACTGAAGAACCCATAGGAATCGCCTGCGCCGATGCTTCCCGTGCTGACCGTGAGATCTGGGAACCAGTAGATTCCCAAGGCGTCTCCCTGAGTCCATTCGTTGATGTTTTGCAGAAAAAGGCTGGTAAAGATCTGCGCATAACCATCGATGCTGTTAAGAGTGCCATCAAACTTGGCCAGCACTCGGTCGTCACTACTCCCCATGGAAGCGTTGATCGATAGCAATTGACCTGGCTCAAGCGGACCGAAGCCGTCGTTGTTGGTATCAGCGACAAATACCACGACTGCAGGTGGTTTGAGAAGGTCGCCAAATTTATCCTGCAAACCGTCAGCCTGCAGATCGAAGCTAATGCTGGCATTTGCACTGCCTAGGGCTGCAATAACCGCAGTCATCCCCACAAGGAGAGTTTTGTTATAAGTTTTCATGGTCTTTGTTTTTAGTTTTTGGATTTATTTGCGTTGTTGATTTGAGTTTTGGTTAGTAGCGAGCAGGAATGGTCCAGAAGGCTGTCGATGGAGAGGCTGCTGCTTGTTTGCGGATGACAAATCCCGAGGCGGGAACGAAGACTTCTTCGTCATCGCGAATGGTGTCAAAACCTCCTGAGACGAGTCGCCAGCCGGGTCCGCCGAAATTCATGCCTGTGTAGTAGTAGAACACTTTGGCCGCTGATTTATCATTGGCGACAATGGTGTTATCATAGATGAGGAGTTGGTCTCCACCGGTACCGGTGATTTGAGAAGTGCCAACAAATGCACCACTCTCGACGAGGTTTGATTCCCCCAGCGACAGGGCCACAGGGTTGCCAATGGCCAGCGTATTGTCCTGTGGGGTGTTGGCTTCGAGAGTTCCCACTGAGAGTCTGCCAGCACCTACAGCGACGCGTCCCAGACTTGTCAATGATGGTGAGCTTGAAATATCCAGCTGCCGAAATATAATAGGTGCGTCGGGCAGGATGACATCATGGTTTCTGATACTGTTAAATCCGCCCCCGGCTTGTCTCCAGCCTGCTCCTCCAAAGGTGGTTCCGCTGAAGTAGTAATAGGTGGCGGCACCAGCCAGATCGATCCCTGCGGAGGTAATATTTGGAAAAATGATCCTCGTAGCCCGGCCACTCCCAGTGATCTGGTTGGTTCGCACGAGAATGCCAGGAGGAAATAAGGTGCTTAATGTCCAGTAAGGAATCACTTGAAATTCATCACCTGCCTCCACCTCACCGATTAGGCTTTCGCCAGCAAGGTCAAGGGTGAGGGTGTTATCACCATTGGCCATCACAGTGTAGTAACTTCCGGCCTGTGATCCAGACGTAAAGGTCAGGTAATAAGTATTGGTCTGGGCTGGAGGGTTGAATTGGAAGCTGTTGGGCGTCCAATTGGGTGTGGCGTCCACGGTGATCAGCTCGCCATTGGTTCCTCCCGTGGAGAGCACGCTGGCAGCATAGACTTCCGGTCGATGCAGAGGAACACTCAGACGTGTGTCCGAGAAGCCGCGACCAACTGAGCTGACCACACCGAGCGGTGTGCTGGCAATCACTTCGGCAAGAGCCGGAGTGGCTGCCACAAGCAGGCTGAGACCTGCAATTGATAGGTAGTTGAATGTTTTCATATTGCGTTTTATTGGGTGTGTGAGGTTGGGTTATTCGATTTCTTCGACTTCAAGTCTGACATAGCGATGGATGCTTGAGCCACGGGGCAATGTAACGGTAACGAGCTGCGTAGATCCTTGATCCACAACTCCGGCGAGGGCGACATTCGCCGTGCTCCAGCTATCTTCGGTAAGCGTGTCGCTCCACTTTACCTGGTAGTTAACCAGACCGATGGCTTCCTTATTGCGGGTGTATGTAAAGGTAATGGTTTGCCCACTCAGCATCACGTTGCCTGGCTGGACGCCGGGCATGGTGGGATTCACCGTGCTTGCGTTGGTGGCAAACTTGAGGAGGTTTTCCACCCCATCGTTGGCTGGGATCGCGCTGTTGGCACCATTGCCGATGTTTGCGGTGCTGCCAAACCAGGTTTGGCGCCAATTGGCTATATTGTTGTTACCACCGAGTGTGCGCACCTTTAGCGTACCAGTCGCAGCAAACTGATTGGTATCCCACTCCAAACCTTCAGCGGCAAGGATGGGTGCCGATTGGCTGAAGTCGAACAAGAGGTTGGCGTTATTACTTACGCTGCTCGTGATCGGGAACTCGTCGCCGGCCTGCACGTCGGAGGACCATAGATTTAACTGGTAAGTAATTGTTTGGTTGCTAATAAATACTGGGGCGAGCAAGCGGTCATACGAATCTGCGGCAAAGATATCAAACACCACTCGAATTCCGCTGGTGGCGGTTGCAGGGATGTTGATGCCTTGCGTAGCAGAGTCGAATTGAATGGTTCCTGCAGTGCCATTAGCCCCGTCATTATTACCAGGATCGATGACCGCCCCGCCGTCTGAGTAAACAGGGTTGTTGCTCACGAACACGCCGTTTCCCTCCAAGCGGCTGCCAGGAAGAAGGTTTAGATAGCCCGTTGTTCCTCTCACGTTGAAGTTTCCGCCACTCAAGATGAGTCGGGCATTGCCACCTACAGGATATACTCCAGAATTAACATCCGGGTGCGCCACGCTTCCATTTCCAGTGCCCCAAGTTACCGCGCCGATGATATTTTGGAGGGCAAGTCTTGCGGTCCCTAAAATTGGGGCTCCACCAGGGATATTGCCAGCAAAACCACTAAAGGTGAATGAACTGCCTTCCTCCACCACGATTGGCCCATTTACCACGCCCAAGTGTAGAGTTCTAACCGAACTATTGTCTTTAATCTGCAGGGATGACGCAGAGCCTATTGAAAAGATGCCACGGCCCGCTCCTGATACCGATGTGGTATTGATGACAAGCGAACCACCTCCTTCTACTGTAATCGGCCCATTTGCAGCAACGATTGTGCTATCACTACTCCCCGATGTGCTACCTTGAACTGTAATCTCTGTGCCATCGACTAATACCGAACCAGTGGATCGAATGTCAAATCCCGCACCTCCGCTCAGCTGGGCACCGTTGCTAAAGATCGCCTGACCTAAGACAGTATATTGACCCTTTAAAATAAAGAAGGTTTCTGGGCCATCAACCAATAGCCGACCATTTTGTGCAATTTCGACAATGCCAGAAACACTTGACTCAAAATACCCTCCGTTATCGACACGAAATTCACTGCCTGTCCCAATTTTGGTGAACCTACTCCCAGTTATTGGCGAGAAAATCAGTTGTCCACCATTTCTTACATGAAGTAGATTCCCTGTTTTATTGGCCTCATCAATGTAATAATCGCCAAAAACATTGATCTCGACTTCAGCATTACCCACTGACTTAATATTTAGTAATGCATCATTTTCAATAGTAATCTTATTGTTACTCGGCGCATCAATTCCTGCAACTCTCACATCAAGGAATCGAAAGCGATTTTCGTTGGTGTTATCGACGATTACCATATTATTCCGTCCACCATTTGCTGATCCCACGGTCATACGACTTGCGTTGTTGGCTTGATTGGGGTTAAATTCTCCTTGGACGTTCTCTCCAAAGAATTCGCTTAATTGCACGACATTGTTATGGCTGCCGTTGAGACCAATTCCGAAGTCCTGTGAGATATTGAGAGTTGCAGGGCTGGCACTACTATTACCAAACCGAAGTTCTGCTCCATTTTCACCCCAATCTCCAACCGTAACGTTGCTAAACTGCATAGTATTACCTTCGAGGTCAAATGTTATACCTCCAGCCGCAGTTTTATTTACTTCAAACCGTCCGCCCGCAGAAATCTGAATTGCCAGTATTCCAGAACCAAATAATTCAGAATATTTGAGACTATTACCGTAAGCAGACATGTCACTAAAGTTAAGACCTGAGTACGAAAGGGTGGCAGGAGCTCCAGAATTGGTGAAAAACACCTTGCCTGTTGTTTGATTGCCTCCGCCAATTGTGATTCCACCAACGCTCTCAGAGAAACTGAACGACTTTCCGTTGAGATCCACATTCTGATCGACCCCGCCTGTTGTCTGGATGGTGAGTCTGAAATTCCCCACTTCTTGAGTTGCTGTGATATTTGGCCCAAAGAGTTCTCCAAGATTCAAAGTCGAGCCATAAGCAGAAGTACTTCCAAAAGTGAGAGTCCCGAACGTGAGGTCAGCGGGTGCACCAGAGTTAGAAAAGGTGACTTTGCCGATGTTGGCTCCTGGATTGCCAAGAATGATACCATTTGTAAATACGTAGGATTGACCATCAAGGTCTAAAAATTGGTTAATTCCGCCATTCTCCCCGATGGTCAAAGTACCCGGATTTTTCACCACAGTGATATTTGATCCAAAATTCACCAAGTCTGAGATTTTCGGTGTCGCCCCCTTATTTTCGGTGGAGGCAAGATTGAGGTTGGAATAGGTAAATGTGCTCTGTGTAACGTCACTATTGACGAAAGACACATTGCCAAGGCGAGCGGCTGCACCGAGTAACAATGTCTGCACGCTTTGTGATTTTCCGGCGAAATCCACCACATATGTGCTTCCAGTCGGAGTGGACAGCCCAAGTGTGTTGATTGATGAATTCACATTTGCTCCGAAAAGAGTTCCCCAGTTAAGTGTTGCTCCTGCGGGGTTCGAAGATGCGAGGTCAAGGAGACTTGCAGTGAAGGTGCGAGGTGTCGCAGAGCTGTTCGTGAACGTGATCGAGCCGCTCTCGCCCACGCCGTCCCAAGTCGATAACCTTCGTGCATTCAGCTGGAAGTTATTTAAGTCCAAACTAAAAGCACCTCCTTTTACCAAGAAGGCAACTGGCATATTAGATGCAGTAGTTAGCGCAACATTTGAGTTTAACACAATGCTTTGAGCCTGCGGCAAAGGGTTTCCAAGAGCGTCGAAAATAACGCGCCGTTCTGCATCAAGTGCTCCTTGAGGAGTGGTCGTTGCGACGTTGTTGCCAGGTCCAAAATTCCAATTGGAAATGGTGTTCCATTGATTGTTGGTGGCACCAGTCCAGTAAAACTGGTTGGAGGTACTTTGCGCTTGCACGGCCACGGCACTCAGAAAAACTGCTGTCAAAGCGGATAGGTGCTTCACTTTGTCAAGAACTCGCCTTCGCAGGGACGGAGGTCTTGCTTGTTTGACTTTTGGGATAGCAGTTTGGGATTTCATGATTTTGTATTTTTTTGTTCGGAGATTTATTGATGGTTAACTCGAGAGTTAGGTGCCCGTAGGTGTATGACTTGCTAAACTGGATTATTGTTGGCTGTTTGTTTCAGGGCCTGACATCGCCACAGGTGTTGCGGTTTCAGGTTCGGAGGGGAGTTCAATGAGAGTTGTCTGGCCGTAGCCATTGCGCATGAAGACGGTGATCAACCGTCCTGTGCCCTGGTAGTTCAGCTCGCGGGTTCGCTCGGTTTTGCGCTCAGAGGCAAAGGTCAGCGAGGCCGGTCCATCCGCAAATTGGCTGGCGGGGATCACATGGGAGGTGGTAGCGTTTGATGGAACGGAAAAAGGAATGTGATCGCCTGCTAGGAGAATCAGTTGCGTGTCTCCAAGGAGGTGGTGGACAACAACACCCTGACGCTCGCCCTCAGCCAGCGGGTGTTCTTTGACGAGGCGAAGATTCATCTGGCCATTGGATTTGGTGGCAAGCAGGGAATACATGGCATCTGCCTCAAGGACGGCTGTGATATTCTTCGCGGGACCGCCATTGTTTTGCTCCAGCCGGAATTCGTAAGGGCCTGCGGGGAGGATGATCGCTCCATGGCCAGGATTGGAGGCAAATCCTCCATTCAGATTGGCGAAAAGCTGACGGGATACAACCCCCTCCTTCGTTTCTGGTCCTGTCAGAGAAAGCGAAAACGATTCTGCGCCTCCGCGGGTGCCCAATTCGGCGAAACAGCGAAGGTGAGTGGTTGCCGGATCTTCGGTTTCCTGGGCTCCGCAGGGGGCAGCAATCAGAACGACTCCGAGAGCAATGATGGGTGAGATAAATTTCATCAGGCGTTTTCAGTGGATAGGACTTCAAGGGTCCAGCGATCCGGTTGGCGGAAGCGGTCATTGACTTCGGTAGAACTGGCGGGGTTAAAATCTTCGTTTAGCGCGTCCCAAACCGGGTTGAGGCGGACGGTGATTTTTCTGGCTTGAACGGCACCCGGCTTACCCAAACGGTTCAACGACTGGCCAACTGAGTAAATCGTGAATGTATTACCCTTGGTGGTGATCAGGTCAGCGAGCCTGCGGAAAAGTTCCTCGCGCCCGCGGTCATTGAGTTCATCGATGTTTGCTGTCGAGTGGAGTTGTTGACGGGATGAAGCCGTTTGGCTGAATGGGCTGAAGATATGGAGCTGGGAAAACTCACCCCGTTCCCAAAAAGGGCTAAATCTTGTGGGCAAATTACGGGAGAGCCGTTGAGCGAGATAACGTGCCAAGGCCTTACCCCCAGCGCCCCCTGTTTGAATAGCTGTGGCTGTTACACCGTCAGCACCCTTCTCGGTTTCCTCGGTGAAAAAAGTTTCATTCGAGATGTCAGGATCGGAACTCAGGGCGTCCCCAAATTCGATTCCTTCGAGCAGGGCACGCAGAACCAAACCACCATCTCTCAGAATTCCATTCGGGTTATACTGACCAGAAACGGTTAGATTGGTGGGATCAGGAGAAGCATCCCGAACGCTAAACACATCGGCCAACCGCCAGGCACACCACTCCCGGCTGGCGGAGGTTTGATAACTCAATTCGGTGGCTGTGAGCGTTGCTGACCTCGTTCCGGCATAGTGAGGGTCAGGCTGGCCAATCATCAGGGTGCGCCCGCCCCCCCGGCGGTTGCGGCGTTCAGCCACCGAATAATGAGCTGCAAGCGCTGGTTCGGCGACCCCTCCAAGCTCTCCGATGCTTTTGAGATATCGTCCACCAATCAGGAAGGGAGGATTAGTGGCTGACTGAACACTTTTTGGCCCAAAAAATTCCATGCGATCACTGGGCCAAACCACCTCATCGGCTGGGGCAGGCAGGGTTCCAAGGTTGGGCGATCCCAATTGATAGGAGGAGTAATTTCCTGAGGAATTCGGACTTTCAAAGCGAGTGATCAGCGGATCATTTTTCCCTCGGGGATCCCAACCCCCGATGTTGTTTCCACCAATCTGGCATGAACTGATAGCAGGTGTTCCATCCTCCCGGAGATTGAAGCAGTTATTATTTTGAAATTTCTGGAGGGGCATCGAGGGCAGCAAATCCAGCAGTCCGTGTTGATTGCCCATGATAAATTTTGTGGTCACCGCTCCTGACATATCTGGGGCGATCTGCACCTCGGCCCAGTCTCCCCCTTCACGATCATCATAGCTATGGATGCGGTAGCGACGAACGTTGGGGACACGAACGGGCAAGATGTTGGGATCAGGGAAGGGCCTTGTCGAAACTCCATCATCCACGCGAACCATGGTGCTGGGATCATAAAGCGCCGTTGCCACATAGACGGTTTCCAGGTCTTTTGTTGCTGCATGAGCGGCGTGATTCGGATCAGTGGTTATCACTGTTGCTTGCCCCGGTTTAAAAACGAGCTTGGTTGGCTCCCCACCGACTAAAAAGTCATCATCCAACCTAATCAGGAAGGGACGACCGATTCCCACATCGTTGGTGCTGGAACCCCCACGATTGTTAGTTGTTATGAACGGCTGGTTCTCTAAAACCAGATAGGGATCGGGTCCAAGATCGCCGTCGATGGGTCTAAGGGGTACATTCGACATGTTCCAAAACTCGAAATAGTGATCAATTTCAATTTCATACATGGCCACTCCGTCCTCGGGGACAGGAGATCCCTCGGGAACGAATTCCTCAAAATCGATGGTGCGAACCTGCCACACGTATTCGGTGAGCTGGGGGATATTCTTACGCCCCACAGCTTGGAGCACATTGGTCTGATCACTTGGGCTCGGGCTCATATCAAATCCAAGCTCCAGGTGGGAATAAATCGGGGATCCTGAAATGACCGTTCCGGTGTCATCAACAAAAGTGGGGTTGATTCCGCTGCTGACAAAATCGTGGAGAATTGTCGCCATCCGCTTGATGTAGATTCCCTCATGCGCAGCGGTCACCGACGTGCGGTTATTCTTTTGGTTGGCGTCCGTGGTTGTGGTTGTGGGCGCGTGAAAGAGTTCATCATTGGTCGTGGTTCGGTAGAAGCGCTGACCAAATTTCGGTGCGTTCGAACGGATGGCGGCTGCAATTTGATCGATGGAACGCTGAATCTTCGCTGCGGGGGCCAGTGCCGTGTTGCCGGTTGGTTGGGTGGGTTCACCCGGGGTTCCGAGTGTTCCTGCAACCGCCTTATTGAGATTCAGCCGCTTGAACCCCGCCCGACTGAGATCCAATCCACTTGCTGTGGTGCTGAGCACGTAGCCATGGCTTGAACCAAAACCACTACCTTCGCTGGCAGATGGCGTGGGCGCGTGGTTTACCTGAAGTGGCGAAAGGTATCCCCCCAACTGCCCCCGTGTGTCCACCACGGCCTCGGCAATGTCCTGTGGAGCCGCACTGGTCGCAAAAAGACCTTGCAGTGTTGGCGAGGCGACCGCCTCGGTGCCAGCCTGATTTTGAACTGCCGGGTTAAGAGATGCCGGTGCGCCCCGCAGCTCTGATTTGGCGGTGTTGACGTTGAGTTTAAAACTTTCGTCCTCCATCCAAAACGCGTAGCGGGCGATGGCAGGGTTACTGGCCGATTTCGGAGACGCCGGATCTTCCAGAATCTCGATCCATGGTGCCCGAATGGGACTGGGGTTGCTGGTCCCTGGGAGCTTTCCAATCCAGCCGTCTTCACTTCCACCGAATCGGGAGGGTTCGTTCAAATCAATGACCTTCGCTGTGTCTCCAAAGTTGAGGTCTGCCCCAAGGTTGGCTGGATCCGGGATCGTTTTGCCAAATTCACTAAATTCCTTCGATGCGCCACCGGACACCAGCGGGCGGGCAAAAATTCTGGGGGATGTTGCCGTGACGTGAGCTGCGTTGGCTGGAATGTCCCGGAACATATACACGGTGCCGGGGGGGTGGTTCCCCGGTGCCACGGCATTTGTGGAAGCCAGACCCGTGTCCCAATAGGTGGCGGCATCGGGGAAATTCTTAAAAAGAGAAAGAAGGGTGCTTTTGGCATCCGAGGCCGCAGCGGTGGCGGCCATCTCCGCACGCAGGATTTCCGAATATCCCCGACTCACTCGGCGCTCGGCTGAGACCAATCGAGCCAAAACCGTGAACAAAATAACCATGCCAGCCACCATGATCAGGGTCACCAAAAGCGAGGCTCCGCGCTGGCCATAAATAACGACTGTTGTAGTCGTAATTACCGAATTTTCCGGTGACTGGAGTCGGCTGTTTTTCATGGCAGTGCTCCCTTCCCTTGGCTCAAAAGGCTTACAGCCGACCAGTCCATGACGACGCCCTGCTTGGCACCTGCAATCTGGAAATAAGCCACTGGAATCATGGATCGACGTTTTATGAGGAAACCACAAATCGTCAATAGAACCAATGTTACGATTTTGTCACATAACATCTATATTATTGATTGTTATGCATTTATGACATTTATGAATCTCATAACCCGATGTTGAATTTTTTGTCATTTCTCTCAAACTTGAGAAAATCATCCTTCCCTCATTAAACATCAAAGTGCACAAAATTATCACTTTTCAGAAGGAAATGACCGTTTTTTGTGGGACTTGGTCGCTAATCCGGGGGCATCGGCGGGTGACCCGACTGTCTTTCGCTGCTCGGCAGATTCACCAACCAAACGGTCGAGAAGACCGTTCCCCGCGGAACTCAGAACACATTCTTGCTGCGACCCCCCACCCCTCGACCGTTTGTGTTGAAGATGCAGGGTGCTCGTGCAAGTATCACTTCCGGGAAGTGCCCGAGGCGAGGCCCGGGTGCGAGCGATTCCAAAAAAACCATTCCATGAACAAGCCAAACAGCTTTTTTGAGGTGAACCGTTTCCCGGGCCTCTGGCTGGTTGTTGCTTTGGCATTTTTTGTCGCAGTGGAAACCGTCACCGCCGCAACGAAGGTCTATTACAGCTTCGCGCATCAGAATGGCGGCGTGGCCTGCTTAAATTTTACGGACGGAAAGGTGACGTCTCACGAGATTGTTTTGGAAGACCTTCCTTTTGTGGAGAAAATCCGCGTCAGCACGCAGGGATTGATTGCGACTTCCCGTGAGGTTCCTGAGGTCAAGATCGTCAGCTCCGAGAGACCCTACACACCGATAGCCAGCCACTCTCTTGGCGGAAGCACAAATGATGTGCAGGTTTCTGGAGATCGAGCCGTGATCGCAGCCGACAAAGGTCATTTTTATCTCTTTGACCTCGAGAGTGGTAAAATACTGAGAGAATGGAATGCACGAGACGGGCTCGTTCCATCGGGGCACAAAGGCGAGGAAGCGATCGTGGTTCCTGAGAAGGGCCTTATCTTGGTGTCTTTCCAAAAAGATAGTGGTCGGGGCAAACATCAAGGCAGCCGTCTGGTTGGGTTGGGGGTTGCCGACTTGAGCCCAAGGTTTGACCTCCAATTTCCTCGGGAAATGCCAGAAATGCATATTTCTGAGAGTCAGAAGGAGCAAGGGCCAAATCCAGAGAAGATTTTTTTGGCAAGAAAGAGCAACACTTTGGCTGTCACTCTGGATCTTTACGGGGCGGTGGCGTTTGCCTCGCTTGACGAAGCCCTTGAAGGGAGATGGAACAACCTTATCTACGTCTCAAGCGCAAAAGATGGATCATTCGGAACCGCGTTCCCAGATCGCGGCTTGTTGTTCGAGTTAGGAAACAAAGAGTATCTCCTTGTGTCTAATGCGTCGGAAGAAGGAGGAATGGTGATTTTTGATGTGGCGAGCCGAACCATGATTCAAGCGATTGAGACTGAAACAGGGGCGGAGCAACCCATCTATTTACCGGCCAATAATAAAATCGTGACTGTGCTTTCAGGAAAAACTAAAAGCCGGACTAATTCTGGGCTGGAGAAGGACAACTCGCCTGGAAGTGACCTGCTGGTGCTGGATGTGGAGCCACTTTCGAGGGGAGAAGAGGCCGGGCTCACAAGAATTCCAATGGGAAGCCCATTGACGGGTATTGCGTCTCTTGATCCCACCCAGTCTCTCTTGCTGTTGGCAACCGAGTCTAAAAAGCTCCTTGTTTATGATCATTCAGCTCAAAAAGTTCTCTCAAGCATCGATGCCATGGGCGCAGTTAATCGAATAGAGGTTTTGGAAACTAAGTAGCATCAGCGTGGGTATTTCTCATGCGAATCGTGGGAAAGGAGAGCTGAAATTAACAAAAGCTAAAAAAGATACAGCCCGTCGCAGCGAAGCTACGACGGGCTGTTGTTCCCCCCAGAACAATCTTTCAATGGGATAAAAATGCCAGATCCGCGCAAATCTGCAAGAGTTTTTTTTAAGGAAAACTTATAGTTGCAGGTAAGTTGCTCATGATGAGGGAAATAAAACTGGAAAATATTTTGTTTTTTCTTTGGAAATCCATGAAATCCCGAAAATCCTGCAAATTTCCTGTTGGAACCCCGGTGTTTTTCTGTGATTCGCTGCGGCACGTCTCCGATCAGTGCAGAACGAAGCTGGAAGCACCAAAGGTGCGGGATTCTACAACCCAGCCCGCCAGGGCTGGGTGGAATGTCAACCCGAAATCCGGCCTGAAGGGACGGAATATGGAATCGCTGGCTTTCAGCCCGCAGCCTTTATCCGACAAAAACCCAGGCCTTGCGGCCTGGGCTAGGGAATGGCCGGACCTTCGGCCCGAAGATTTCGGAGATGCGCCCGATTCGCTGCGATGGGGGAAATCCCGATTGTGTCGGGATTGTCACTTTACAATTTTGCATGCGCTCACTACAAGCTTTCCCAAGAACCTACCAAAAAACCAATGAAACCAATGATGACAGTGGCAGCTTTCGGGCTGGCCTTGGGAATGATGGCAGCTAACGCCCAGATCGTCTCCACGACGGACACGTTCGGCAGTGGTGCGAATACGTTCACGATGGATTTCGTGACCGTCGGTAATCCTGGCAACGCAAATGACTCCGGGCCAAATGGAGGGCCGTTTGGCGGGGTGGCCTCCACCTACCGGATGGGGACCTACGAGGTGAGACGGGATATGGCTGTGAAGGCGAATGCTGTAGGGAACCTCGGGATCACGCTGGCGGATATGATGTCCTCCGGCGGCAACTGCGCAAACCGTCCGGCGACGGGGGTGTCATGGAACGAGGCGGCACGGTTCGTGAACTGGCTAAACACGAGCAAAGGATATAGCGCGGCCTACAAGTTCACGCTGCAACCGGGAGATGTCAGCTACAACGCGAATTCGAACATCGTGCTGTGGGACCCACTGGATGTTGGCTACAATCCCAATAACCGCTTTCGCAACTCAAATGCCTTCTACTTCCTCCCGAGTGAGGGTGAGTGGTATAAAGCCGCCTGCCACAAGAACGATGGGGTGACGGCGAATTACTTTGATTACGCGACGGGGAGCGACACGGCACCGACAGCAGTGGCCAGTGGCACGACGGCAGGCACCGCAGTCTATAATCAGGCATCTGCGACTGGTCCTGCAGATGTTACCTTGGCGGGAGGCTTGAGTCCCTACGGGACAATGGGCCAGAACGGAAATGTTTGGGAGTGGAGTGAAAGCGGATTCACAGCACCGAATGATAGCTCGTCCGAGGATCGCGCGCGCCGCGGTGGCTACTGGTTCAACGCCGGACCTCAAGCGGCGTGAGCAACAGGATAATATCGGTGAAGTCCCATCGACGAGGCATCGCCGTCCGTTGATATCGAAAAAATAATCGCACAGTCCCATTTTCCGGATAAGCTTCTTCCATGACCATTCAAGAGATCAGGACACTGCCGACAGACGAAAAAGTCCGGATCATGGAGGCCATTTGGGAGGATATGCGCGAGCACTACGAGGAGGCACCCATTTCCCAGGATTTGATCGACCTTTTGAAGGAGCGCCAATCGCGTGTTGAGCGAGGTGAAGCACGCTTGCTCGACTGGGACAAGGTGAAGTTTGCAATCGGACTCGGATGAAGAAGATTCTCATTTCCGAGGATGCTTTTGGCGACCTCAATGAGGGTTTCCTTTTCTACGAAGCACAAGAAATCGGACTTGGGGATTATTTTACGGCATGCCTTCGAGCCGGCATCGAAGGATTGAAGGTTACCGGCGGAATTCACCGGGCGGTGGAAGGTTTTCACAGACTTTTGAGCAAAGTGTTCCCTCACGGCATTTTTTACACTGTGGGAGGTCAGCTGGTTACAGTATAGGCCGTGCTTGATTTACGCCGCGATCCAGACTGGATAAAAATCAGACCCAACAAAAAGTAAAATCGAGCCGCGGGCAGCCATCGGGGACCGCAGACGATGAGCGTGTGCTCAAGCGATTTCCAAACGCACGGCCCGGGTTTTATCGAGTTTGAGGACGCCTGTCTCCCCCAAAGGAAGGGATGCTTTGGGATCAGAGATTTTTTTGCCTTTCCATTGGATACTCCCTCCCTCGACAAGCCGCCTCGCCTCGCCCCGGGATTTAGTGATTCCAAAACAAGAGGCATAAGCTGACACCGCCAGACTGATGATATCTCGTCCAGAATCCCCGGGACGAAAAGCCGGGAGATCGACATGTTCCAGATCTCCCCTGGAGAAACGGGTTTCGAATTCTGTGCGAGCGAGTGAAGCCGCCTCGTCCCCGTGAAACCTCGCGGCAATCCGTCCGGCCAGGGTCTTTTTGGCCTCCATGGGGTGGATCTCCGTTGAAAGGGATTCTCCCAACAAAAGCTGATAGTATTTTACCATCAGTTCATCGCTGATACTCATCAGCTTTCCAAACATATCCCCCGCACTCTCATTCAAAGCCACATAGTTCCCAAGGCTTTTGCTCATTTTTTGTTTTCCATCCAGCCCCTCAAGAATGGGCATCGTCATCACCACCTGCTGGGGTTGGCCCTCCTCGCGCTGCAGATCCCGTCCCACAAGATTATTGAAAAGCTGGTCCGTGCCTCCAAGTTCAACATCCGAACGCACCTTCACCGAATCCCAGCCTTGCATGATGGGGTATTGGATTTCGTGTGCCCTCACCGGCTGGCCGGAGTCGATGCGCTGACGGAAATCCTCCCGCTGCAACATTTGTTGAAGGGTCACACGACTGTTGAGGCGGATGACCTCTTCAAAACTCATGGCTTCAAACCATTCCCCATTAAAAACAATACGCACTCGTT
>JBGTLQ010000283.1:0-24492 GCA_041744075.1 Terrimicrobiaceae bacterium | reverse complement strand
TAGGGTCGGCGGCTGGGCGCAGGTCTTCCATGACCAAGGACAGTTGTTTTTCTGTTTCCACGACAGAAAGAGCCTCAAGTTGATCAGTGGCTGAGGCTCTGGCAATAGCAAGCGTCCAGAGTTTGACAAGATTGGTGGGGTCTTCCTCCAATTCCGGAAAGGCCGCAAGGAGGGGCTGGGGGTCCTCGGGTCGAACGGCATGCAGGCCGTTCAGATAAGTGGCGAGGCCTTCCTTGCCGTTTTTGGTGGCGAGGAGGGCATTGAGAAGGGTCATGGATTGTGCGCGGTAAATCGCCCGCGATGTGGGATCCATTGATTGCGGACGCTGCTTGAGAAAGGCTTCAATTTTTGGGGGCGGACCGCTTTGAACCAGCTGATTGAAGAGAGCGGCGGACAAACCGTGGGTACTGGCTGCGGCCTTTTGCCAGATGCCTTCGACCAACCACTCCGGGGGATGCGAGTAATGTTTGTTCGCCCGGGGTTTTGCCTCGCGATAGGCAAACTCAAGGGCCAGGGCCCGCAGGATTTCCAACTCCAACTCGGTCTCTGATCGAGCGGAGGAAGTGGGCACGTCCACCTGGATTTTGATGGTGTCTTCATCCCCCACAAAAAGGGAGGTCCTTGGGCGATCGGAACCTCGAAGCGGTTTGGTGTTGAGGTTCAGGACAATTGGCCATTTCCATTCTGGCGGCAATCCTGAGGTTGAGGCAAATGATGCGGCCAGCACATCAGCTTTGCGTGCAATTTCGGTGCGCTTGGTTCTTGTGGAACCATAAATGACAAATTGTTGGGACGTGCTGAATGTTCGCTCCAAGGGAGTCGGCGAGGGTTTCTGAGCATTGAGCCAAGGGGCTTGGACCAAAAGAACGCCGAGCAGAAGAAATATGAAGGGGCTTTTCATGCCTCGCCAACCTAACACCGCTACGGCATCTCCGCAGAGGAATTTGCGGGCCATTCCACCGTCGCCACTTCAGGAACAAAGGTAAATTTCTCAGCGCGTTCAAACCATCGAAGCTGACCCGCGATGGTTGTGAGGACTGGCTCAAACGGTTTCCCAAAAAAAGGCAGCAAGAAGTGAGGCACGGGCAGCCTGCCAATAGAGCCACCGACAGGTTCCAAGGTGGCTTTCCCAGAATTCGAACGCGGCTCCAAACGTAGCTGTAAATACAGCGGGTAATTTTTAATTTTTTGTTCGATACCGAGCGAGAGTTCGTTCGTTTTGATCACGACATAGGCACGGGCGAATTTTGCGCGCCATGACTGACTGCTCTCCGCGGCACCCTCCACTCTGGCCGCAAGGAAATTGTTCGCAGCTTCTTGCGAAATATCAAAAGAACGCGGATAGGGGCTTTCCACAGCAGTCTGAATGTCCGCCGCAAGCATAGAGGCCGCCGGTGCTCGTGCGGCAAGGACCGGTGGCACATCATCCGGGGTTCTGATCATTTGAACAAGGGCCGCAGCAATCGCTGCGAGCAATGCCAAACGGATGAGATCTTTAAACAGCCCGCCAATCAGAAGAAGCAGTCCGCTTTGTTTCTTCGCCGGTCTTGCGGAGGGGTCGGAGTAGCGATGCGGCTGGACAGGAGCTGGTGCGGGTGCGCCCTCCTCCCGCTCAAGACGCTCGCCACAGTTCTGGCAAAACACCCTCGTTGAATCATTCTCAAAATTACAGGCGGTGCATTTGCTCATAACCGTTATTCTTTTTTAGGTTTGGTCGATTTTTCAGTTTTGGCAGCGGGCTTGGCGGAATCCGCCGCCGGTTTTGGAGAGGAATCGGCTTTGCCCGCATCGGAGTCCTTTTTGGCAGACTGCTTGTAGCCCTCGCTGCGGTAGTCGGTGATGTAAAATCCGCTGCCTTTAAAAATCAAACCAGCGCCAGTGCCCAAAAGCCGCTTCACCTTTCCTTTGCCCCAAGTTTTCATGCGGCAAACATCTTTCCGACAGATCGTGAAGGGGTCATCCTTCATGGACTGGAAGACGTCGAAGGTCTTTTTGCATTTGGCACACTCGTATTCGTAGGTTGGCATAATCTAAATCACCCATAGCAGAAGGTCAGGCGATATTGCAATGCCCACGCTCATGCCGCTTGACGATTCGCCTTCTCTGGCCTTCTTTACGTTCCATGCAATCCATTTTTCGATCCACCGCGTTCGCCACCCTTTTGCTTTTGGGCGGTTGCGCCGACTACGATCGGCGGCTGACGAGTTCATCCGCAGGTTACCTCGGCACGGACGGGTCCATGCTTTCAACCTCCACAACAGAGGGCAAAATTGCTGAGAGCAAATCGTATTGGGATGGGGATGGTGTGAGCGGCACCCCTTCGATCGTGGTGAACATCCCGCGTCAAACAGCTTCGTTCTACAAAGGTGGCAAACTCGTGGGCGTGTCTGCCATTTCCAGCGGCAAGGACGGACATGCCACCCCGGCCGGGAACTACAAAATCATTGAAAAGAAAGTGTATCATGCCTCCAATCTTTACGGCAACTATGTGGACGCCGCCGGCACACCCGTCATGAAGGGAGTCGCCGTCAAAACTGACCCCATGCCCCCAGGCACCCGCTTTGAGGGAGCGCCGATGCCATTTTGGATGAGACTCACTAACAGTGGTGTTGGACTGCATCAGGGGTTCCTCCCCGGTGTGCCTGATTCACGAGGTTGTATCCGTCTCCCCGAAAAGATGGCCAAGGTCTATTTTGAATCTGTCGCCCTGGGCACCCCGGTCACCGTGGTGCATTAAAACCCGCTTAGAAAAAGATGGGAATGATCAAAATGGCAACGATGTTGACGACTTTGATCATTGGGTTGATCGCCGGGCCGGCGGTGTCCTTGTAAGGATCACCAACGGTGTCGCCAGTGACCGCAGCCGCGTGGGCTGGGGAGCCCTTGCCGCCATGGTTCCCTTCTTCAATATACTTCTTGGCGTTATCCCAGGCCCCGCCGCTTGAGGTCATGGCGATGCCAACAAACAGACCAGTGACGATACTGCCAACAAGAACGCCACCAAGCACAACGGGCCCAAGAAGCCACGCCACGAGGACAACCATGACCACTGGCAGAAGCGCGGGGTGGATCATCTGGCGCAGAGCGGCCTTGGTGACAATGTCCACACAGGTGCCGTAATCCGGGGTTTGTGTGCCCTGCAAGATTCCTGGCTTGGCGGCAATCTGACGGCGCACTTCTTTGACCACCGCACCGGCGGCTTGGCTCACAGCATCCATGCTATGAGCGGTAAAAATGAATGGCAGAAGCCCGCCAATGAAAAGTCCAATGATCACGCGGGGTTCTTGAAGCGAGAACTCCAAGGCAGACGCCATGTGGATTTGAGTTCCGCCCAACAAATCCCATAACAGGCCCGAGGAAAGTTGCTCTCGCCCCGATTCTATCAGTGCGAGCTTGAGCTCTTCCACATACGACCCAAACAGCACCAACGCTGCGAGACCAGCCGATGCGATGGCGTAGCCTTTGGTCACCGCCTTCATCGTGTTTCCAATGGCGTCCAAATCATCGGTCACTTTCCGAACGCTTTTGTCGAGACCTGCCATGACGGCGATTCCGCCGGCGTTGTCCGTGATGGGACCAAAAGCATCAAGGGAAATAATAATGCCCGAGAGGGACAACATCGCCATAACCGCGATGGCAATTCCATAGAGGCCCGCAAAGTAGAATGACAAGAGAATAGCAATGCCGATGAACCCCACTGGCAGGGCTGTCGCATGGTGTCCGACGCTCAGACCGGTGATAATATTTGTGGCGTGACCGGTTTCCGAGGATTTGGCGATGCGCCGCACTGGCGAGTATTCGGTGGAAGTGTAGTAGTTCGTGATCAGGAGGACGACATAGGTCATCACCAGCCCCACCAACGCGGCGCAATAGATCTGGCCTGCACTTTTGAGGCCGATGCCTGCGATCTCCAGGCCCTGCGGAAACAAGGTTTGGGTCACCGGCCAGAACAGAATCGCTGACAAAATGGTGCTAACCAACACTCCGCCTTGAAGAGATTTGGTTGGTGAGATTTTGGCAAAATTGACAAAGAGAATGCCAGCGATGGCACCAAAAACCGCCACGCCGCAGAGGAGGAAAGGATAAAGAATCGCGGCGGCAGACCCAGCTGTGAGCAAAAACCCAACCAACACGGCACCAATGAGACTCACGGCATAGGTTTCAAAAACATCGGCAGCCATTCCGGCACAATCTCCGACATTGTCGCCCACGTTGTCTGCAATCGTGGCCGGGTTTCTTGGATCATCCTCATCAAGGTTGCTCTCAATTTTTCCCACCAAATCGGCACCCACATCCGCGGCCTTCGTGTAGATGCCACCTCCGAGACGTGCAAAAACGCTGATCAAACTTGCCCCAAGAGCCAGGCCAACAAGCGTCATCACCGCCGCTTTTTCCCCGAGCATCTGAAGCGCGACGAGGTAATATCCACCCACTGACAAAAGCGCCAAACCAACCACCAACAAGCCCGTAACGGCTCCGCCATTAAATGCCACCTTCAAGGCTTCAAAATGACCCACCGACGCTGCTTGGGTGGTTCGCACATTGGCAAGGACCGCCACCCGCATTCCAATATAACCTGCCGCTAACGAGCAGACCGCCCCAATCAGAAAGCTCACAGCGGTCGGCAGATCTCGGAAAATCAACAACACCACAAAAATCAAAACGGCAATCACTGAGATCGTGGCAATCTGACGGTTCAAATACGCGCGAGCCCCCTCTTGGATGGCACCGGCAATTTCTTTCATGCGTTCATTCCCAGCGGGTGCGGCGATAACTTTGCGGATCAGGACAACCGCCACAATCAGGGCCAAAAGACCGCAGGCAAGGGACAGTTCAAAACCATGGGAAACAAGGAGATTCATATCAGGAGGGGTCAGGGGAAAGGCGGAGTGTAGGAAAACCCGTGTTGAAATCAACAGCAGATTTTAAAGAAATTGGACAAGGGGTGAGGGAGTTGCACCTGAGCGGCGGCTGTTCACGCGGCCAAAATCGCTTTGTTTCCCCAACTCTTCTCACCCCCCTTGTCAAAATATACAAAGCCAGCCTTGAGCGGCGGGCGTGTTCTCATTAATATCCCTGCTGTTGCCATGGACCATGAGTGCCAGCCTGAAACGTCGGTTGAGCCAATCAGTTTGGCATCAAAGCCGGCGAAAAAAATTACACTTTTTAGATCACTTTTTCGCGGCAGGGAGGATGTTTTCCCCCGAAGATTTGAAAGCCGCCGCACCGGAAAATCGGGTTATCAACCGGCCTGCGGGAATGAGTGGATCCGTGGAATCTGTGAAAAGCCCCGCATCAAATGCTCGGAGTGTTTGCACCAAGCTTGGCTTCCAGTGACGGATCGCGTCATTCGCTGTCATCTCTCTGGCCATGATGAACAGGGGGAACCGTTTGTGATGGGAATCTACCCCATGCTTCGCGACGAAAGCTGCTTTTTTCTTGCGGTGGATTTTGATGGGGAAACTTGGGAGGGTGATGCAAGGGCGTTTTTGAAGACCTGCCAGGCACAGGATATGCCGACTGCGTTGGAGCG
Source organism: Terrimicrobiaceae bacterium (assembly GCA_041744075.1). Classification (GTDB taxonomy): domain Bacteria; phylum Verrucomicrobiota; class Verrucomicrobiia; order Chthoniobacterales; family Terrimicrobiaceae; genus JAJTZA01. Next base: position 18,959 of record JBGTLQ010000283.1, on the reverse strand, counting down.
CTCGCGTTCTGGAAATGGTGGTCATGTGTGGCTGTTTTTTGAGGAAGCGGTTTCCGCATCCCTAGCTCGCAAGTTGGGCGCTTGGATCTTGACCAAAACTTTGGATAGCCACGTTGGTCTTGGCATGCGGTCCTATGACCGATTTTTCCCGAACCAGGACACTCTTCCCCGTGGAGGGTTCGGAAACTTGATTGCCCTCCCTCTGCAAAAGCAGGCAAGGCAACAGGGCAACTCCGTTTTTGTTGATGGGGAAGGGGACCCCTTCCCAGACCAGTGGGCGTTCCTTGCCAGTCTCAAAAGAATCCAGAAAGCCCACCTGGAATTCCTTGTTGGTCGCGCAGAACGACGCGGAGAAGTCATGAGGGTTCGTTCTGTTAACGACGGAGATGACCACACTCCGTGGCTGGCTCCGCCCTCCCGACGTAGCCCAGAGCCTGACATTAAGGGACTACTGCCTGAATCGTTGGATCTTATTCTCGGAGATCAAATTTACATCGCGAAGGAGGGATTACCTCCCCCACTTCGTAGGCGGCTTTTGCGACTGGCAGCATTTCAGAACCCAGAGTTTTACCGCGCTCAAGCCATGAGGCTTCCGGTTTATGACAAACCTCGGATCATTGATTGTTCGGAGGACCACTCCCTTCACCTGTCCCTGCCCAGAGGTTGCCTTGAGGAGGTTTCTCAACTTTTGGTTTCCTTGAAAATCCACCCTCACCTTCGTGATGAAAGGTGCTGCGGAACTCCGTTGGAAATGAAGTTCTGCGGTCAATTGCGGCCCGACCAAGAAGAAGCGGCAGCGGCCATGATGGCACACGACACTGGAGTCTTGGCAGCAACGACAGCTTTTGGAAAAACAGTGCTAGCTGCATGGCTCATTGCCAATCGTGGCGTGAACACTCTGGTGCTCGTTCATCGTCAACAATTGCTCGAGCAGTGGATCGACCGCCTATCAAGTTTCCTTGATGTGCCTGCCAAATCTATTGGTCGGCTTGGCGGAGGACGCAAGAAGCTTACGGGTCAACTTGACGTCGCCATCATTCAAAGCATGGTGCGAAAAGGAACGGTGGACGATCGCGTTGGCGACTACGGGCATGTCATCGTCGATGAATGCCACCATCTCTCAGCACACAGTTTTGAACTCGTCGCTCGGAGAGCCAAGGCACGCTTTGTCACAGGTCTCTCTGCTACGGTGGCTCGAAAGGACGGACATCATCCGATCATTTTTATGCAGTGTGGACCGGTGCGTCACCGTGTGGATGCCAAACAGCAAGCTGCGAAACGCCCATTTTCCCATCACGTCTTCGTACGCCCAACAGGCCATCGCGACAACCAAGAACCCGATTCCGACCTTCGCATGGAATTCCAGAGACTCACCGAAGCTCTTGTTGCAGATCCGGCAAGAAACCAGATGATATGCTCCGATGTCATTGCTTCTGTGCAGGAGGGCCGTAACCCTTTGGTGCTCACAGAGCGCACTGAGCACTTGATGGCCCTTGTTGAAATGCTCTCGGCGAAAGTTTCCAGTGTCATTGCCTTACAGGGCGGGATGCGGAAGAAAGATCTGATGAAGTCTCTGGCTAGATTGGAGCAGGCTGCGTCACCCCAAGGTCGTGTGATTGTAGCAACCGGCAGGTTTGTTGGGGAAGGATTCGATGTTCCCAGCTTGGACACCCTATTCCTCACGCTGCCTGTGTCGTGGCGTGGCACAATCGCCCAATACGCCGGGCGGCTCCACCGTCTCCATGAAGGCAAACGCGAGGTTCGAATTTTTGACTATGCAGATTTGCATATCCCGATGCTCTCCAGAATGTTCGACAGGCGGTGTCAGGGTTACGAATCCATCGGCTATACAATCCTCCTTCCTGCCAGTGCCCTGCCTGGGTGGCCTGCTGAGGTTCCATTGCCCGTGAATCCCGAGTGGAAAAAAGACTATGCTGCCAGCATTCGCAGGTTGATCCTGGATGGTGTGGACCCTCCACTCGCCGAGCTATTTCTTCACGCAACAAAACCCCCAGTGCCTGAGGCCAAGGGTGAGGCACGAGCACGAAGCGCTTCTGAACTGTTTCTTTATCGACGACTTGAATCCCTGACGGAAACCAAGGGACGTTTTGAATTGAACACCAACCTGCCGATTCCTTTTGACGGTGTTGGCAAGATGGAGGTCGATTTCTTGGATCGCCAATCCCGAATTGTCATCGAGCTTGATGGTGCCCAACACTTGTCTGATCCCGACGCATACCGCCGGGACAGACGCAAAGACGAACTCCTCCAGCGCCATGGATATTATGTTCTTCGTTTCCTCACGGAGGATGTGGGAAAGCATCTCGATCGAGTGCTGGATGGGATTTTGTCAACTCTAGTGCACCGTGGCGAACGTGGGAGATACAAGATTTAATCAACTACCTCCACGGCTTCACATTGTTCCCGCCAACCTAGAAAATTCCAGGCGTTTGGGAAGCCGCTGCATTGGTGGGGTTTTGCTTCTTGGATGGTGCACGTGTTGATTCCTTCGAGGAAGATGCAGGAACCGTCCTCGCGTTCTTGGAGCGCAAGACCCTCTCGGGATGGCCGCAAGCGGGTGTGTTTCTGGATGAACTCGAATTCACTGATTTTCAGAAGCTTGGAAATGGCCGCAATGTCCGACTCTGTCAACCGCACCATGCCCGGCCAGCGGCAACAGTTGCCACAGCGCACACATTGGTAAGTCGGCGTTTTCATTGTGAGTTCGGAATGGAGCGTAGAGGAATTTGGAACAAATTTCTTTTGGCTCAGCCTTTCAGAAAAGAAACATAGTCTATGTTCCTCTACAAAGCAGACACAACCTCGTCAGCAATTCTCAGAAATGCTTCCTTGGGATCATCAGCCCCTGTGATCGGGCGTCCTATCACCAGATAATCGGCCCCATCGCGAATGGCTGATTCAGGCGTTGCCACCCGGCGTTGGTCGCCTGAGGCATCGCCTGCCGAGCGCACGCCCGGAGTGACAATGGTCAGGGCCTTGCCGTGGGCTTTGCGAAGAGGGAGGATTTCCTGAGGGCTGGCCACCACACCACGAATTCCAGCCGCCTGGCCCATCGCGGCAAGCGCAAGAACTTGCTCTGAGGGACTTGCTGCCACACCAATTGCGGCAAGGCCAGCGTCATCCATGCTGGTCAGGACGCTTACCCCCAGCACCAACATCTCCCCCGCTTCTGCAGCGCAGGCGGAGATCATTTCCGGCCCACCGGCCAAGTGGATTGTTGTCATGGAAACCCCCAAATTCCTTGCCGAGCGTATCGCTTCCCTGGCGGTGTTTGGGATGTCGTGGAACTTCAAATCCAAAAAAATCCGCAAGCCCCGATCTGAAACCTCGCGCACAATCTGCGGCCCTTCCGCCGTGAAAAGCTGCAGCCCGATCTTTGCCCAAACGAGTTCTCCGGTCAGTTGATCGATCAGGCGGAGAGCAGATCGCAAATCCGGCTTATCCACAGCCACAATCATTTTTTCTTTGGCGAGTTCGTTCATGTGGAGATGATGACACCAATGAATGTCGTCTCACCAGCCAAAGTGAATTTGCATCTCAAGATTCTCGGAAAGAGGCCTGATGGATTCCACGAGCTTGAAACGCTCATGGTTCCCGTGACATTGGCTGATGAAATCTCAATCGAGCGTGATGACAATGAGGGCATTACCCTGACATGCGACAATCCGCAAGTTCCCACAGGGTCCGAAAATCTCATCTTGCGGGCTGCGGAACTCTTTTTTCAAGAGACGGGCACGTCCATGGGACTGCGCATTCGTATGGATAAAAGGATCCCCATGGGGGCTGGCTTGGGCGGCGGCAGCAGCAATGCCGCCAGCATCATTAAGGCGTTGAACGGGCTCACAAATTCAGACCTCACGATTCCTCAATTGGAGGCGATGGCTGCTAAGATTGGCTCGGATGTCGCGTGGTTCATTCGTGGTCAGCCTGCCATCTGCCGGGGCCGGGGCGAGTTGATCGGCCCTCGCGAGGATGTCCCCCGGTGGCCGTTGCTATTGCTGAAGCCACCATTTGGTGTTCCCACGCCTTGGGCCTATCAGGCATGGGCCAAGAGGCAAAATCAGCAGCCCACCACTCAGACACTTGATGATATTGCCCTTTGCAACGACTTGGAGCCCCCCGTCTTTCAAAAATATGTCCTGCTCCCAACCATTAAAAAGTGGCTCCTTGAGCAGAACGGCGTGCGGGTTGCTACCATGTCGGGTTCCGGGTCAACGATGTTTGCTGTGCTGGAAAATGCCTCGTTGGCTCCCTCTCTGTCCGAGGAAGCAAAGGCGATCTTTGGGGAAACTCTATGGACTCATGCCTGCGAAATCTCCAGATCTCCCTCACCTCCAGACTTGCCAGAAGTCAGGGATTCAGGCTTTTTTTCATGATGCCAACGAATTTTCCATCCCAGTGCCTTGCGGTATTGATGCCGGTTTTTAATGAGGCCGCCACGGTGGAGACCATTATTGCCCGGGTTCTCGAACAGCAATGTGTGGCGGAGTTGATCATTGTCGACGATTGCTCAACTGACGGCACACGGACTCTTCTTGAAAAGCTTGCCGCCGCTGATTCGCGCATTCGCCTGCACTTTCATTCAACCAATCAGGGAAAGGGCGCCGCCACGCGAACGGCCATTGCACAGATTGCAGCCCCACTTGCCATCATTCAGGACGCTGATCTCGAATACGACCCCGCCGAGTACGAGGCCCTCATTACTCCAATTCTGCTCGGCAAAGCCGATGCCGTTTTTGGTTCCCGATTTATTGGAGGACATGCTCACCGCGTTCTCTATTTCTGGCACATGGTAGGAAACAAAGTCCTGACGCTGCTTTCCAACATGTTCACAAACTTGAACCTCTCGGACATGGAGTGTTGCTACAAAGTTTTTCTGTCAGAGAAACTACGCGCGATCCCGATCACCGAAAATGGTTTTGGCATTGAGCCCGAACTCGCCGCGAAATCCGCGCGGATGGGGCTTCGCATCTATGAGGTGGGCGTGTCCTACTCGGGACGCACATACGCCGAAGGCAAAAAAATCACCTGGCAGGATGGCTTCCGAGCGCTCTACGCCATCGTGAAGGCGTGAAGTAACGTAGCGGAAAACGGAACGTTTTTCGATTTCTTTGGTAGGATCGAAATTTGTTCCACCGTCCGCTACATAGTAGCGGGAGCTTCCAGCTCCCGATTTGCTGGGCACGGGAGCAAGATGCTCCCACTACGAACGAGAGGAGAGACTCGCCCTCGGGCCGGCCCCGTAAGCCTGGGTATAGACTTTGTAAAACTGGGCATAACTGCCAAACCCAGCCTCAAACACGGCTTCGCTCAGGGTTTTTTGGGTGGGTTGTCGGGTGACTGCCCAAAAGCGTGACAAGCGCAGCGAATTTCTGTAGCGGCTGATGGGAACCCCAATTTGCCGGGCAAATATCCGGCTCAGATAGGCTTCGCTGACCCCACAGTTTTTTGCCAGCACGGCCAGATCCTGCTTGTCTCCACCTTCACTCAGGAGTTCCAACGCCCGGGCCACGGAGGGATGCAACGCCACGTCTTTGCCCTCGGCGGGGCTACTCCGCTGGCGCCGCCAACACTGAAGAAGGAGATGATGCAAGCCGGCGTTGAGCCCCTCGGGATCACCATGCTCAAAACAGAAATTAGGACCGATTCCAAATCCGGCTTCCCGGTTCAGCAGATCGGCATCGAGTGATCCTTCCATGAGGTCTTCCATGGTTTTGCGAATGAGATCAAAAGACTCCGGATCAAGGATCGTGTGCAGCACACCGTCCCCCGTGATGCGCTTGCGGCGCAAATCAGCATAGGCCCGGCTCCGGCAGGACCTCTCAATCAATTCCGGCTTAAACACCGCCACAAAATTTTGGGCATCATCGGATCGATCCACCAACTGGTGTTCCTGGGCAGGGAACATCCAGAGCAGTGTGCGTTTGTCAAAAGTGAATCGCCGACCGCCCACAACATAGGTGATGGAACCTCTCACCACCAAATTGAGTTCCAGCTCGACATGATGGTGACTATTCAATCGCGGGGGATTGCGAACAGATTCCGCAAGGAAGAGGAACCCGTCATATTTCCGGCCCAGCTTGAGATTTTCGAGCACATGACAAAATATGATAACTTTTTGTCATGTGACAAGAGGACATCCTTAGAAAATCGTGCTTTCTTTTTCCAGCGCATGAAACAGTTCCCCTATGGCAACCTGCCGGATGGCAGGATGGCCGAAGCTTTTACCCTTGAAGGTCGAGGTGGGCTGGTCATGCAGGTCCTTACCTATGGTGCCACAATCACATCGTTACTGGTTCCCGACCGCGAAGGACGCAGCGCCGATGTTGTGTTGGGCTTCGATAGACTGACGGACTACCTTGCCCCACATCCTTATTTTGGCGCGGTGATCGGCAGGGTTGCTGGCCGAATTCGAGGCGCAGGGTTTTCCTTGGATGGTACTCTCTATTCCCTAGCCGCCAATGACTCTCCCAATCATTTGCACGGCGGACAGACGGGGTTTGATCGACGGTTGTGGACACCAAGTCCAATCAACGAAACGAGCCTCCAACTCTTGTGTCAGAGCCCGGATGGCGAGGAGGGTTATCCCGGAAATGTGACAGCGAAGGTTACCTATTCGATCAACGATGAGAATGTTTTGAGCGTGGAGACTGAGGCCACGACGGACCGGGCAACTCCCTTCAGCCTGACTCAACATTCCTATTTTAATTTGGCAGGTGAAGGACACGGGACCATCGAGGATCATGAGCTGCAAATCTTTGCGGATACCTACGCCCCAACGGATGAAAACTTGACGCTACTTGGACGCCGCGAAGCCGTAGGAAAAAATGATTTCACCAAAGCACGGAGAGTCGGTGCGGCGTTGCCAGACCTTCACTTGGCGCACGGCGACCTTTACTTTTTGAAGGACCCGCACAATACGGCAGATGAGTCCCTAAAAAAGGTGGCACGACTTTACGAACCCATGAGCGGCCGATGCCTGACAGTCAGCACCACCGAGGATTGCCTTCAATTGTACAGCGGCTTTGCCTTGGATGGTTCTCTCAAAGGAAAATCAGGAAAACCATATGGCCCTCATGCCGGGCTTTGCTTGGAATGTGAAGGATACCCCGATGGTGCCAACACACCCTCGCTCGGCAATATCATTTTGCGACCGGGAGAAACCTTTCGCCAAACCACGCTCTACGCTTTTTCCAACGCGTAAAGCCACCCAATAAACACCATCATGATCCAAGACCACGGACCAACCGTTCTCACCAAGCCACTCGCCAAGCTCGACTACAGTCTCACGGGCGAAAATGCCCATTTGGCCATTGAACGTGGCCTCGCGGAGGCGGATTGGTATCAGTGCCATGTCCCACGCGAGACGATGCGCAAATTGCTTGAAAGGCGGGATGGTCCAGCTCTTCGTGACACCCTCATTTGGTTTGCTCTCATCATTGGGTCGGGATATGCGGCCTTTGCCTTGTGGGGGTCGTGGTTGGCGATCATTCCCTTTGCGATTTACGGTGTGCTTTACGCCTCCACCTCGGATTCGCGCTGGCACGAGGCCGGCCACGGAACAGCATTTAAAACGGATTGGATGAACAATGCCCTCTACGAAATTGCCTCGTTTATGGTCATGCGCGAATCCACGGTCTGGCGCTGGAGCCACACCCGCCACCACAGCGACACGATCATCGTCGGACGCGATCCCGAAATTGCCGTGCCTCGTCCGCCTGACATCAAAGCGATCGTCATGGGATTCTTCAACCTGGGCGTGTATCCCAAATACTTCAAACACCTCGTCATCCATGCCTCGGGTCGAATGACGGATGATGAAAAAACCTACATCCCGGAATCCGAGTTCCCGAAGATCTTTTTCCGCGCCCGGATTTATTTGGCGATCTATACAGCAGTCCTTGCTCTTGCCGTGGCCATGGGGAGCATTCTTCCCCTGCTGTTTGTCGGGCTCACCAATCTTTACGGGTCATGGCTGATGGTTGTGTATGGTCTGACCCAACACGCTGGGCTTGCTGAAAATGTGCTCGATCACCGTTTGAATTGTCGGACGGTTTATATGAACCCCATCCATCGGTATCTGTATTGGAATATGAATTATCATGTGGAGCATCACATGTTCCCATTGGTGCCCTATCACGCGCTGCCTCGTTTGCATGCTGCCGTGAAACACGACTGCCCGGTTCCCTACCCGAGTCTGTTGAATGCATGGAAAGAAATTGTGCCGGCCGTATTGCGTCAGGTCAAAGACCCTGCGTGGCATGTCAAACGGAAGCTTCCAACTCCTTCCAAATTGGAGGGAACGCCCACCGGAACCTCACCCATGGATGCCAAACCCGATGCCGATGGCTGGATCGAAGTCTGTGCCGCGGCTGACCTTGGACCTTCTGATGTCATTCGATTTGATCACGGCAAAAAAACGTTTGCTCTGATTCGGGACGCGGCAGGAACGCTCTATGCGACGGACGGGATCTGCACGCATGGCAACACGCACTTGGCTGACGGCTTGGTGAAAGATGACATCATTGAGTGTCCAAAACACAATGGGCGTTTCCATTTGGCAGACGGCACCCCGGCGCGTGCTCCCATCTGCCGCGGGCTGGCGACATATCCCATGGAGGAGCGTCAGGGCCGCCTTCACCTGAACATCCTGCGCGTGGGAGGAGCGGGAACTCGAACACAAAAAGCCTACAAGCTCCGGGTTGTGAGCAACCAAAATGTGGCGACATTCATCAAAGAGTTGGTGCTTGAACCCGTGGATGCGAGTGTTCCCTTCACCCCGGGTGATTACCTTCAAATCAACATTCCCGCCTACGAGGAAATCCGCTTTTGCGATTTCGATATCCCTGACCCCTATGCCCAAGTTTGGAAACAGCAACATGTCTTTGACCTTGTGGCGAAGAATCCGGGAGCCACTCGCCGCAACAATTATTCGTTGGCCAGCAACCATAAGAGCGAGCGCACGTTGCGGTTTAATGTCCGTATCGCCACCCCACCCCCCGGCCAGGACTGCTCGCCGGGTATTGGCTCCAGCTATGTCTTCAGCCTCAAACCCGGCAACGAGGTCACGGCCATTGGTCCCTTCGGGGACTTTCACATCAAACCCACAAAAAAAGAAATGGTTTATATCGGAGGCGGAGCCGGCATGGCACCTTTACGAGCCCACCTCAGCCACCTTTTTGATACAGAACACACCGCCCGCAAAGTCAGTTTTTGGTACGGAGCTCGTTCGAAACAGGAACTCTATTATGCGGATTACTTCCAAGACCTCGCCAAACAACATGCCAATTTTATTTTCCAATTGGCCCTCTCCTCGCCACTGCCGGAAGATCAATGGACAGGCCACAATGGATTTATTCATGACATCGTCCTTGAAAATCATCTCCAATCCCACCCCAATCCCAAAGGCATCGAATACTACCTCTGCGGCCCACCGATGATGATCAAAGCCTGCACAAAAATGCTCACCGACCTCGGAGTTCACCCCCATCAGATTGCCTATGATGAGTTTTAAGGGGATGAACTGACTTGCCCTGATAACATGCTTGGAATATTAAAGGTGTGATGAAAATCCCTTCAGAGCTTCCCGCCAAACTCCGAGTCGGATTTGTGGGCGCTGGCAAGCAGGCGCAATGTTCCCATTTAAGATATTACACAAGGCTGCCGGAATGTGAGGTGGTGGCCATCGCGGATGCCGATACGGACCTCGCTAGTCGGGTCGCTACACATTTCGGAGTTCCCCGAACAGAAGCATCCCACACAGCGCTGATCAAGAACGGAGGGATTGACGCATGTGTCCTCACACTGCCCTGCGTTCCCTCGGCGGAGCGCGTTGTGGTCGATTTTTTAGAGGCTGGCATTCCCTGCATTGTGGAAAAACCACTCGCTTCGTCTCCAGGCGGCGCGGTCAGGATTGTTGAGATGGCAAAAAAGACCGGGACGGTCCTGAAGGTGGGTTTTCACAAACGCAGTGACCCCGCGACACTTGCGGCGATGACTGAGATTTATCGCCTCAAACAGACCGGAGAGCTTGGAAAGATGACCTATCTGAGGATCCATGTTTCGCTGGCGGGGGATTGGATTGCGGATGGGCGCTTTGATGCGATCACCGGCACCCAAAGTTTTCCGCCCGAGGTGGCAGCCGAGGAGGATTTCCAGGGCATGAACGAACCGGCCCGCAAGCTTTGCTCCCAGTTTTCCGGGGGTCATGGGCATCAATTTGACTGGATGCGCCTCTTGCTTGGCGAGTCCTATTCGATTGTCCATGTTGATCCCACACAAGTGCTGTTGGGTGTCCAATCAGCCAGCGGGATCCCTGCCATTTTTGAGTTTACCCCATACCAATCCACCAATGACTGGGTCGAAAACGCGATGGTGTGTTTCGAATATGGCTATATCAAGATTGACCTGCCGCCGCCGCTTTCGATCAATCGACCGGGGTCATTGGAAATATTTAGCAATGGAAAAGATGGGGCCGCCCCAGTGCGAACGCTTCCGGTTTTTCGATATGATTGCGCCATGCGCGAGCAGGCCCGTCAGTTTTTGCGAGCTGTGCGCGGCGAAGAAACTCAGCTCTGCACGCCTGAGGAGGCTCTGGAGTCTATTAAAATCTCGAAGAATTGGAGTTTGCGCCTGACACAAACCTGAACACTATCAGGGAAATGGAACAACACGAACTCGATCAACTCGCTGTGGAGGTCGCCGAGGCCAGCCCATGGATCCCCAAGATAATCGAAGAAATGTCGAAGGTGGTGGTGGGGCAACACTATTTGGTCAGGCGATTGCTGATTGGGTTGCTCTCCGATGGCCACGTGCTTCTGGAGGGCGTTCCCGGCCTTGCAAAAACCACGACGGTGAAAGCGCTTTCTCGCTGCATTGAAGGGGTCTTCCGCCGGATCCAATTCACGCCGGATCTCCTTCCATCGGATATTGTGGGGACGTTAATTTATAATTCCGAGACACGCGAATATCTTGCCAAGAAGGGCCCAATTTTTGCGAATATAGTTTTGGCAGATGAAATCAACCGGGCTCCGGCCAAAGTGCAGAGCGCGCTTTTGGAGGCCATGCAAGAACATCAGGTCACCTTGGGAGAAACAACCTTCCCGCTGCCTGAACCCTTCCTTGTTCTCGCCACCCAAAACCCCATCGAGCAGGAGGGCACCTATCCCCTCCCCGAGGCCCAAGTGGATCGATTTATGCTCAAGGTTGTTGTGGATTATGGAACGCTGGAGGAGGAGATCCGCATCATGGAGCTGATGGGAACCTCGGGCGCCAAACCCGTCACAGAGCCAGTGATGGACCTGCCAACCGTGCTTTATCTACGAAGCCTGTGTGATCGCATTTATGTGGATGCGGCGCTCAAGGATTATATTGCCCGTCTTGTTTTGGCGACGCGCGACCCCGCCTCCTTGGACCCCAAATTTAAAGGGCTTGTCCGATATGGAGCCTCCCCACGGGCCTCAATCAACTTGGTGTTGGCGGCAAAGGCCCATGCTTTCTTGGAAGGCCGCGCTCATGCCACGCCCTTTGACGTACGCAGCATTGCCATGGATGTTCTCCGTCATCGTATCCTCCGCACCTACGAAGCCGAGGCCGAGGAGGTGAGCAGCGAAATGATTGTGCAATCCATCCTCGCCAAGGTCTCAGTGCCCTGACGGAAGACCCATGATTTTCCCCTCACCCCTCGCCCGACCTGACCAATGATTCCGCGGGATTACCTGCGCAAGATCCGTCAGATCGAAGTGCGCACAAACCGCCTTGCGACCGAACTTCTGGTCGGGGCCTACCAATCGGCGTTTAAAGGTCGGGGCATGGATTTTGAAGAAGTTCGCGAATACCAGATTGAAGATGACGTGCGGGCCATTGACTGGAATGTGTCCGCCCGCACAGGGATCACTCACATCAAAAAATATCGCGAGGAGCGGGAGCTGACTATGGTGGTTATGGTCGATCTGAGTGCGTCAGGAATCATTGGAACCGGCAGCCAATCCAAGAGGGATCTGGCAGCGGAAATTTCCTCGGTGTTGGCATTCAGCGCCCTGAGAAACAGTGACCGGGTGGGGCTGATTCTCTTCACCGACCATGTGGAGCACTACGTGCCAGCAGGAAAAGGGAGGTCACATGTTTTTCGTTTGATCCGTGATATTCTCTACTTCGAGCCGGAAAACCGCACGACCTCCTGCAGCGCTGCGCTTCATTTCCTGAATACCGTTTTCCCGCGGCGGGCGATCGTGTTTTTGATTTCGGACTTTCTTGATACCGGTCTTGAGATGGCCCTGAAAGTCACGAACCAGAAGCATGACCTGATTGCAATCCATGTTTCCGACCCCAGCGAGTTTTCCCTGCCAGAGGCAGGATGGGTCACGATGGAGGATGCGGAAACCGGGGAGATGATTGAAATTAGCACTGGGGATCCTGGCCTGCGAAAGAAGTATCATGAGGCGGCAGTCACCCAACACGCAGCCAAGAAAAAAATGATCCGCCAAGCCGGGATTGATCTCATCGAAGCCCAAACCGACCGCCCCTATCTTGTCGATCTGAAGAATTTTTTTGAGCGAAGAATTCGCTCGCGTGGAAACTCATGAAACCCGCGGATGACATCATCGAGGATCTGAGCATGGTTGCTCCCGCTGACATGCGGTGGGTGGTGTATGCCATTATTGCGGTCCTTGCTTTGGTGGCGATTGGTCTGGGGTTGTGGTATCTCACACGCACGGGAAAGATCTCCTTGTTTCAAAAGCCGGTGATCCCACCGGAAACGCTTGCTTTGGAAAAACTCGCTGCCATCCGTCCGCTCATTGCCGAGGGCCGGGTCCGCGAATTTGTGGAGCAAATCTCCGACATCCTGCGGTCTTATTTGGAAGCACGATTTGGGCTCCTCGCGCCGACACTCTCCACCGAGGAATTCCTGTATGAAGCCCGGAAAACCGACAGTTTGGGAGTGGCGCAACGCTCGGGACTTGGTGAGTTTCTCTTCCGCTGTGATTCCGTGAAATTTGCCTTGAGTGGACTCGGCGTCGCCAGCATGGAAGAACTCTACCAGACAGCCGAGCGATTCATCATGCAGTCAACCCCCGCCAAGGTGGATCCCGCACCATCCCACCGAAGATGACGCTACCAGAATTCGGTCAACCATGGTGGCTTCTGCTCCTCCCCTTGCTGGTTTGGTGGTTTTACCGTCATGGCCGCGAAGGCCGCGCGGGAGCCATCGCGCACTCCTCAACCGGATTGCTACTCTCGCTTGGTCACCGCCCCAAACACAGCCCCGGGCGTATCTTGCGAAGGTTGAGGTTTTTTGTGTTGATCCTTTTTATTCTTGCGATGGCCCGCCCACGACTACCTCAAGGGGAACGTCCAGATCCCAGCAAGGGCATTGATATTATGATGGTGACCGACTGCTCGGGCTCGATGGATGCCAGAGATTTTGTTCTGGGCTCCGAAAAACTCACCCGTCGCGAGGCGCTGCTGCGGGCGATCTCCGAGTTTGTGGATCACCGCACGAATGACAGAATTGGAATGATCGGGTTTGCCACGCACACCTATCTGCTCAGCCCCCTGACCACGGATGGCAACTGGATCAAGGATGTTTATAAGATGGTCGTGCTTAAAGGGGGAACGGCCATCGGTGATGGCATCATTGCGGGCGTCAACAAATTGGAAGAAAACCCCGACCGGTCCAAGGTGATGATCCTTGTGACCGACGGCATCAACAACGCCGGAAGCAGCCCGCTCGATGCCGCCGACTATGCGAAGGAAAAAGGCGTTCGCATGTATGCTCTTGAAATTATGAACGTCAGCCGGATCCGAGCCTCCGGTGTGGCCAACAACCCACTCAGCCAAGCCGCTATCAAAACGGGTGGCCAATATTTTCAAGCGGCTGACACCAATGCCCTCATGCAAATCTACCGGGAAATCGATCGCATGGAGAAACGGGAATACGAAGACCGTCGGTCCATGATCTATCACGAACTCTTTTTGTGGTTCCTGATCCCTGGGGCTTTGTTGGTGCTTTTTGAGTTTATTGCAGGACACACTTTTTGGATGCGAATCCCATGATTTTTGCCCACTCCTTCATTCTTTGGTTTCTGCCGCTCCTTGTTCTGGGAGGAGGGTGGCTGCTATGGTATTCCAAGCGGCTTGCCGCAAAACGTTTGGAACGCTTCGGGCCTCCCGAGCGACTCTCGCGGATTCTCCTCACCGTGAATCAGCGCGCCAAATTCCAAAAACCGGCGCTCGTTCTTGCGGCTCTTTTTTTGCTCACACTGGCAGCCGCTCGGCCAATGATCGGCCCGCGAGCTATTGACACTGATCAGTCAGGAGCAGAATTTTTTATCGCTCTCGATGTCTCGAAAAGCATGTTGGTTCGAGACGTGGAACCCGATCGCTTGGATGCGGTAAAAGCGTCCCTCTCGAAGTGGCTGGAGTCCCGTCATGGCGACCGCATTGGCCTGATTCTGATTGCGGGTGACGCGTTTGTGCAGGCCCCGCTCACGAATGACTACACGGCCCTCCGGGAGGTTCTTGCGCAGACGGGTCATAGCTCCATTTCTCAAGGCGGGACCAATCTTGCGTCAGCCATTGAGATGGCGGCAGCTGCCTTTGAGGCAACACAGACCCGACAAAAGGCTCTGATTATCATTAGCGATGGCGACAACCTGGAAGGTGATCCCTTGGGAGTGGCGGGCGCGATCCGAGCCTCGTCCAACATGTCCATCTTCACCGTGGGTGTGGGCACCGAAGCCGGAGGAAGTGTCCCAATTCCTGCGAAGGGAATCACCCAAGATTTCTCGAAGCCCCCCACCCGCTTCATCAGAGATGAATATGGGGTCACAGCCCGCAGTCGGCTCGACGAGCGAGTGCTGCGCAATATCGCCGCAGCCGGCGGGGGACAATATTTTCGTTTTGAGCCGGATGATAAATTTTGGGAAGCCCTCTACGCGGAAGCCCTGAAACCCATGGCAGGCACCATGGAAAAGATCGATGTGAATGACTACGATGATCTGTTTCAAATTCCGCTGCTTCTCGCCTTGTTGTTGTTAGCTGCCGAGGTGGCCATCTCTTCCCGTCTGGCCAACCCTCCCCGGCTCCGGTCCGCAATCCAGATTCCAGAAACCTCGCCCGCCCCACCCGCTGCCAAGCTCACAGGAGCGGCCCGGCTCGGTCTCATGGTTCCCATCGTCGCAGCCCTGACCATGACCCTCCAAGAAGTTGCGGCCTCATCCACTCTGCAAACCATTCAAGGAGCAAAAGAGTTGATGGAGCAGGAAAAACCCTCAGAGGCGGCAAAACTGCTTTGGGAAGCCTCACAGCAACAAACGAAGGACCCATATCTGATTTTTAACTACGGGATTGCATCCTATGCCAGCGGGGAATTTCAAGAAGCGATCACGGCATTCACCGAGGTGGCACGTCATCCCAAGTTCGGAAGGACAGCCCAAATCCACCTAGGAAATGTGCACTTCCGCATGGGTCAGGAATTTCGGAAATCCAAGAACCCCAGTGGGGCCATCGTCGCTTGGGAGCGTTCGGTCGAGTTCTACAAAACCATCGAAAACCCGGACTCCACAACCAAACACAATCTGAAAGTCACAGAGAATTTGCTCGCAGAAGTGCTCTATGAGGCTGGGTCGAAATCTTTGGACCAAGCAAAAAGCGCCCAGCTTCTGAGCACCCGTCTTTCCGCAGCAGGCACGGCCTTCGAAAGACTGGAAAAAGCCGCCTCCCTCGCTCCGCAAATGCTCGGAGTGATAGAGCAACGAGAGGAAGCCAGGCAACTCTTCTCAGAAAGCCTGCAGGAAAAATCGGACGAACTCGCAAAGCAGGCCGCCCAACCGAAGGTCGATCCCAGAAAAAAGCAGGGCCTGTACGAAGAAGCGGTCAGCGTCCTCAACCAAGCCGTTGAGATTGATCCCAATAATTCGGAACTTGCCAACAAAATGGCCGAACTTCGGGCCGATGCCGCCTCCGATTACGCCGACACCGCTGAGCAGAAACTTGCCCAAGCCCAAAAAGTTGCCAAGGTCCCCGACCATGTTGGCTTCCGAGATCAACAAAAGTCCCTCAGCGAAGCTATCGCCAATGCTGACATCGCGCTGGAGTTTGAAGCCGAGAATGCCAAGGCCACCAGCGTCAAAGCTGAAGCCGTCAAAGCCATGGAGGAATCCCTCATGGCCAATGCTGAGCGTATGGAGGAGGCCGGAGACACCGCAGCAGCCCTGAACAAGCGACCTGACAGCGCCGCAGCCAGATACACCACCGCCTTGCAAAATTATCAGGATGCCCTTGATCTCAATGACGCCAATAGCCAAGCCCGAAACCAGATTCCAAAAATTCAAGAGAAACTGGCCGAACAACTCACCTTGCACGCTCAAGAAGAAATGAAGCGCGCGGAAGTTGCCGCTTCAGCTCCGCCTGGGAAGCAGGGCAAACTCCTTGAAGGTATTGGTCACCTGGAAAAAGCCTCCCAAATCCTGGGCCAAGCTGAGGCTCTCGCACCCGGCGAGAACAGTGCCGCCGCACTAAAAACTCAAGCCCAAGAACGTCTCAGCGAACTCCGAAACCGCCTCGACCAATCCCTGACCGCTGCCGCCGAGTCCTCGGGCGACCAAGGTGAGGAGCAGGGCGAACCCACGGACTCCCCCGGCGAAGACTCACAGGCCAGCAACGAGGGCGCACCAGCCACCGGAAAGGCCCCCCTGAACTTTAGTGAGATCCGGGGAAGACCAGATACAGCTGGAGATTTCACCGACAAATCCCGCTCCGGCCCCGTTCGCGATTGGTAAAGTCGCGGGAGCTTCCAGCGCCCATGTGCAAAGAATGGAAGCAGGTGCATTCGGAAAGGCAACTACCGAGGAATCCTCGGCAGTTCGCGTCCTCTGGAGTTTGATTCGAACGACCAAGGATTTCTTCACAGTTGCAGCTGGAATCACGTCTCGGAACGCATCAGGATAGAAAATCAGGTTGTTCATTCTTCGGGGAGGGGCTTTGGCAAACGACCAGCCTGTTTCTCCAGCTTCTTTTCGTCGGATTTGACCCGCCGCTCGAGTTTCTTGATGTCTTGCTCGGGTGGCAGGGCTTCCGGCTTGATGCCTCGCTGACCTAGCATCTGGCGCACGCCGGTATTGTTCTGCGCATGCTTTGGGGACTTGATTGCTGGCGGTGTGAGTAAATGTGGGCGACGAAATCAAGGAATGCCGGCAGGATGCCAGCGGTCCCAGGGGCGGTCGCTTTGGCCACTTTTTACCACACCCGGTGCGCCGATTCCGGGACTCAACACGTATTAGAAGCATGAACAAAATTCTTATCACGGGTGCGTCAAGTGGCATTGGGGCGGCATTGGCGGTGAAACTTGCGGCGCGCGGATTTTCGTTGGCGCTTGCTGGGAGATCGGGAGAAAAGCTGGAGGCGCTTGGGATTGAGGGGGTGACATTGTTGCCGGGGGATCTCACGTCAGCGGGCGTGGCGGAGAAGACGGTGGTTTCTGCGGGGGAGGCTCTCGGCGGGTTGGATGTGGTGATTCACTGTGCGGGGATTGGGCTGATCAAATCTTCGCTGGAAACGACGGATGCGGAATTTACGAAGGTCCTGAATGTGAACACCCGCGCGACGTTTCTTGTGGCCCAAGCCTCGGCGAAACTGATGGCGGCGCAGAAGCAGGGGCTGTTTATCACGATCCCTGGAATTCTTGGAAAGGCCCCCATGAAAAATGCCGCAGCCTACTGCGCGAGCAAATATGCGGTGACCGGGCTCATCAAATGTTTTGCCCAGGAGTTTGCCAGATCGGGCGTGCGGTTTTCTTTGTTTCATTTGGGTGGGGTGGACAGTCCCTTCTGGGATGACCTGGGAACGAGTTTTCAGCGGGACAAAATGATTCCGGTGGAAACAGCAGCTGATCTGATTATTCAAGCGATTGACGCGCCTCCCGGTTTGGTGCTCAGTGAGGTAGTGATGCAACCGGAAAGCCATCAACTCGTTTGAAGCCCGATCAGGAACCGCTCGATCTGATTGTGATTGGGGCCGGGATGGCCGGACTCAGCGCGGCGGTGAGGGCGGCCGAGCTGGGATTAAACGTGGCCGTTGTCGAGAAAAGCCGGGGCGTTGGAGGGAGGGCCGCAACGCGGAGGATTGATGGAGTGCCAGTGGATCATGGCGCCCAATTTTTCACGGTGAGAGAGCCAGCCTTCCAAGCAAAAGTGGATGAATGGATTGAGGCTGGTCTTTGTCGGGTGTGGAGCCATGGAATTCCCACATGGGAAAATGGAGTCATCAGCGAACCCCAGGAAGGACACCCGCGTTATGCCTCCCCCGAAGGAATGACCTCCCTCTCAAAACACGAATCGACCGGATTGACCATCTTTCGTGAATCCACAATCTCGGAGTGTCGTAGGGAAAATGACCAGTGGGTCGTGAAGGCAAAGGAGGGCGGCACCTGGTCGGCCAGGGAAATTCTTTCCACCGCCCCCGCGCCGCAAACGATCGCGCTGTTTGACCCGTGGTTGGCCGGGGATGATCCCATCCGTGCATTAAAATATGCCCCGTGTGTGACTGCCGTTTTTGAATTGGAGGGTTTTGCTCCCGCTTGGAAGGGGCTGCAAACAATCCATCCGAATGTTTCGTGGGTCGCGTGGGATGCGACCCGGAGGCAAACCCTGGATTCCCCGTATTTTGTGGTGCATGGATCCCCTGAGCTCAGCCGTTCACAATTGGAATATGATCCGCTGGCCTCAGCCCAACTCCTCCGGTCCGCAGCCACAGAGATCGTTGGCGAGGCCTTCGCTTCAGCGAAAGTGGTTCATGCCCACCGATGGCGCTATGCCCGGGTTGAGAATCCACTGCCCGGGACCCATCGCAAGTTGGCGGAAAATCTTCGTTTTGCAGGGGATGCCTTCCTCCATGCGAATATCGAGTCCGCCTGGCTCTCCGGGCGGGCGGCAGCGGAG